>JBAVQZ010000446.1:0-2176 GCA_049694515.1 Paracoccaceae bacterium
GTCGAACGCGGTGCGCGGGGCGACCGGTACGCCCGCCTCGGCGTAGTGGATCGCGGGGGAGAGGCTGGCCTTCAGGCCGATCCGGCCCCAGTCCTTCGACAGGCGGCAGAAGGCGTCCACCGCGCCCGGCACCGTCACCGCCTCCGGCCCGTCCTCGGGCACGGCGGAAAGGCCCTTCTCGCGCATTGCTGATGCAGACAGACCGTTCGGCGCGCGGCCCGAGCCGTTCAGCGCCACGATACGCTCCTCCCCGGCGGGCTTGAGCAGGACGAAGCAATCCCCGCCGATGCCGGTCATCTGCGGCTCGCAGATACCCAGAAGCACCGCGCCCGCGATCGCCGCGTCCACCGCGTTGCCACCCGACTCGAGCATCTGGATCGCGACCTTCGCGGCCAACGGGTGCGAGGTCGCGCAGATCCCGTTCCGGGCAAAGACCGGCGAGCGCCCCGGCAGGTGAAAATCGCGCATTGGTTTCTTCTCCTCCGTGAAATCGCGGGCAGATTATGGCCGCGGGAACGGATTGCCAATGCGGTTTTCTGATCTGTCGGGAGGGATGCTGCTAGGACCTCGACGCCGCGCACTGGGTGGGGGCTGTTGACGCAGCGCCGAGGGAAGCCATATGCAGCTACACTTCCGGTATCGCGCGTCATTGGGGCCGCCATGTGAACGGATTGTGGCCGTTTCCGGGCAATCGCCCAAAACGATGCCGCCGGAAAGGGTCAGCCTGAAGCGCTGTCCTTCAGCGATACGCTGACATTCAGACAGTTATGTCCATGAAGATTGCAATAGACCAGATTGTCAGCGATCTGCCTGATGAGATACCAACCGAATCCACCTTCCGGAAGGCGCGTCACATCACAATCGGGCCGGGTGCCCCGCGGCAGGCGGTCGAACGGCATGGGCCGTCCCCGGTCGCGGAACCGCATGTCCAGATACCCGTTTCTGGTATCGATCGCCATATCCACATCGCCGGTCGTGCCTCCGCCATAGGCATGTTCCGTGATGTTGTTCAGAACCTCGGCGAGCACGATCTCGGCGCGGCCGCGATCTATCGGCCCGAAACCGGCGTCGCCCATCCATCGCATGGCCGCGGACAAGGCCTGGCGCACCGACATCGGCTCTGCCCGAATCCGAAGGTGGAACCCCCGCCGCTTGGCCCGGAAGCGGCGCGGATCACGCAACGCGTCCGCCAGATCAGGGGGGCTTCCGATCATGCAACATGCGTTCCGAAAGAGAACGCGGAGTCGAGCGTGTCGTGCAGAGTGAAGACCGTGTCCATCCGCGTCAGCCGAAAGACCTTGGCAACTGTCGGTGTCAGCCCGGCGAGTTCCAGCCGCTGATCGGGGCGCAGCTGTTTCATCGCCGCCACCACGGCGCCCAGCCCGCTGCTGTCCAGAAACGCCACCCGCGACAGGTCCATCACGATGCGCGCGCTTTCGGTATCAGTTACCTGCCGCATGCGGTCCTTGAACTCGATCGCAACGGCGGCATCGACCCGGTCCTCCGGCACGGTCACGACCAGCGCCCCGTCCCGTTCCTCCGTCTGAAGCTCCATTCACGCCTCCTGTGTCTCGCCGTGCGGAAAGGCTGGACGAAAATCGTTACCATTGGGTATCCAGAGGCCACCGAGTCGAGGAAAGGATGAACCGATGCAGGACGTGGTTATTTGCGGGGCGGCGCGCACGCCGATGGGCGGGTTCCAGGGTGTTTTCGCCGGTGTCGACGCGCCCGCGCTGGGTGGCGCGGCGATTAGCGCCGCGATGCAGGGCGCGGGTGTCGGCACCGTCGAAGAGGTTCTGATGGGCTGCGTCCTACCCGCCGGCCAGGGGCAGGCCCCGGCGCGCCAGGCCGCCTTCAAGGCCAGCCTGGGAGAGGAGGTGCCCGCCACCACGCTGAACAAGATGTGCGGCTCGGGCATGAAGACGGTGATGGTGGCGCATGATCAGCTGCGCCTCGGCCAGACCGGCGTGATGGTCGCCGGCGGCATGGAAAGCATGACCAACGCACCCTACCTGCTGCCCGCGATGCGCGGCGGCGCGCGGCTGGGCCACGGCAAGGTGATCGACCACATGTTCCTCGACGGGCTGGAAGACGCCTATGACAAGGGCCGCCTGATGGGCACCTTCGCCGAGGATTGCGCCGAGGCGTTCCAGTTCACGCGCGAAGCGCAGGACGA
>JBAVQZ010000447.1:0-10858 GCA_049694515.1 Paracoccaceae bacterium
GCCGGGATGCAGCTCTTCTATGGCAAGGCCGACTGTGCCAGCTGCCATTCCGGGCAGTTCCAGACCGACAACCGTTTTCACGCCATCGCCATGCCGCAGATCGGGCCTGGCAAGGCCGCGCGGTTCGAAACCCACACCCGCGACACCGGACGGCTGCGCGTGACGGGCCATGACGAAGATGCCTTCCGCTTCCGTACGCCAAGCCTTCGCAATGTCACGCTGACCGCGCCCTATGGTCATGACGGCGCCTATGCGACGCTCGAAGGGGTGGTGCGCCATCACCTGAACCCCGTCGCCGCGATGATCGGCTATGACCCGTCGCAAGCGATCCTGCCCGAGATGCCGGACGCGATGGACTTCCCCGAGCTGGCGAACGCGCAGGACATGGATGCCATAGCGCGCGCGAACGAGCTGGAGCCGATGGAATTGAGCGATTCGGAGGTGGACGCGATCCTGGCCTTTCTGGGCGCCCTGACCGACCCGGTGAGCCGGGAGGGGCGGCTTGGCGTGCCCGACACGGTGCCCAGCGGCCTGCCCGTGGACAAGTGACTATTCGGGCGTGATCGACAGCCCCGCGCCATCCGGCGAGACACGCAGGAACTGCCCCGCGGCGACTTCCTGCCAGCCGCTCGCCTTTCCGCCGGGCCAGACCACCCTCAGCCGAACCCGCGTCGCGTCGCCCAGCCCGAAATGTTGGAATCCGGCCGCGCCGCTGGCATGACCGCCGCCCACCGTGACCTCGCGCGTCTGGCGCGCGCCGTCGCAGTCAAGCTCGATCCAGGCGCCGACCGCATCGACATTGGGCGCGGGTTGGCGCAGCGCGACCTCAAGCCAGTGACCGTCGGTTTCCGTGGCGTTCTGATAGATCTCCATCGGTGCTTCGCGGTTGACCACGGCAAGGTCCAGCCGCCCGTCAAGGTTCATGTCCACAAGCGCCGCGCCGCGGCCGCGGGCGAAACTGGCGACGCCGGCCTTGTCGCCGCCCTCGACGAAACTGCCGTCGGGCTGCTGCAACAGAAGGTTGTTGGGGTCTTTCATCGCGCTGCCGGGCATCTGCTCGACATTGCCCTTGGCGATGAAGATGTCGTCGCGCCCGTCGTTCTGCACATCGCCGAAGGCCACGTGCCAGCCGGTGGAGGGACGCCCGTCATCGCCGATATAGGGCCGGTGCGCGGTGGTGCCCCGTTCAAAGGTCGCATCGCGGTAATCGGGGCCCTTGCCCCCTTTTACCAGCATCTGCAGCTTCTGGTCGCCCATCGAGCTGAGATAGACCTCGGGCAGACCGTCGCCGCTGATGTCGCGGCTGGCGATGCCCATCCCCCAGAGCATGTATCGCTGCCACCCGTCCTGGGGCCCGTACAGGCGCGGCTTCGGCTCCATCGCCCACATCTGCTCTTGTCCGCCGCGTACATAATAGTGTCGGTCGTTGCTCACCCGCAAATCGGCGCGGCCCGTGCGGCCCCAGTCGGTGAACAGGACGGACAGCGCGCAATAGCCGGGCGAAAGCGCACGCGGCGCGCCGTATCGTCTTTCTTCCGGCCGATAAAGCATGTTCACGTCGCAGGTGCCGAAGGGCCCGTCGGGGTCGGTTCGGTCCACGTAGTTGCCGATGGCCAGCGTCGGCAGGCTCTGGCCGGCCTCCCACGTGGCGGAGAAAGCGGTGCTCCACCGGTCGCCCGACGCGAAGCCCAGATCGCCGTCGAACGGCACGAAGGTGCAATCCGCCCCGCCCCTCAGAAGCTTGTTCTCGCCGACGCGCAGCACGAAAAGGTCCAGGATGCCGTCGCTGTCTATGTCCAGCGGATAGGCCCCGATCACGCCGGTCAGCGCCAGCGTCGAAGGCGTCTCCTCGGCGAAGGTCAGGTCCGCGCCGCGTCCGGCGGTGCGGTTTCGCAAGAGCGCGGCAGGGGAGGCGCCACCGGCGACGTAAAGCTCGGGCAGAAGGTCGCCGTCGCAGTCGAAGGTGGCGACCCCGCCGCCGACGAAATGCTCCCACCCGCCGGTATAGCGATGGTCGATGCCCGAAGGGCCGGCCCGGTCCAAGAAGACGGGTCCCGCGTGCGCCGCGCCGGCCAGGCCCAGCGCAAGAATGATGAACGGTTCAAGCCGCATTTCCGGCAATCTCTTGCAAGGCAATCTCGGCCACGCCCTCCAGCGCATAGGCCGCCGCCCCCTTGGCCCACATCAGATCCCCCCATTTGTGGATCCGGACCTCGGGCGGCGCAAGGTCGATCTGAACGATGGATTTGCGGATGCTGTCCAGCACTCCCTCGGCATAGAGATAGTCGAACTGCATCCGCTCGCCCGACAGGATGATCAGCTGGGGATCGAAGATGTTGACGATATTGGCCAGCCCCATCGCGAACATCCGCCCCGCCCGGTCGAAGATGGATTTCGCCGTCTCGTCGCCAGCCTGCGCCGCCTCGACCAGCGCCTGAAGCTTCTGCCCCGAGGTCTGGCGATCGGCGAAATCGGTGGTGGTGGCCGCCTCGCGCAGCAACGCGTAATCGGCGACATAGGCCTCCAGACAGCCGCGTTGACCGCAGCGGCAGAGCGCCCCGTCCAACTGTACCTTGGTATGGCCGAACTCGGCCCCGCAGCCGCGCGCGCCGCGATATATCTCGTGATTGATGACGATGCCCATCCCGACACCGCTTTCGATGGTCAGCACGATGAAATCGCCAACCCCGCGCCCGTGGCCGAAATACTGCTCGGCCATGGCGACGAGGTTGGCGTCGTTGTCGATAAAGACCGGCATGTCCAGCTCGGCGACCAGAACGTCACGCAGAGGCACGTTGCGCCCGGACAAGGCCGGCGACCAGTAAACCTTTCCGTGCGTGGCATCGACCGTCCCCGCCACGCCGACGCCCAGCCCGGCCAGATCGACCAGCCTCAACCCCGCGCCCCGCGCGGCTTTCTGAACAGCCTGACGAAACAGCTGCGTCAGCTCCTCGGCGCGGTGGCGCGCGCGATCCAGCTCCAGCGTCGCGTCGCCTATCAGCGCGCCCTCGAAATCGGTCAGCGCAACAGTGATCGAGGCGTGCGACAGCTTGGCCCCGGCCACCACCCGCGCCGCGCCACGCACCTTCAGATCTACCCTGGGACGGCCGCGGCGCATGTCGCCCTGCGGGCTGGGACCTGTCTCCTCGATCAGGCCCTCGCGGATCAGTTCCGCCGTGATGGACGTGACCGTGGCCGGGCTGATGCCGGTCTCGCGCGCCAAATCGACACGCGCGATCCGCTCGGCCTTGCGGATGGCGGAAAACACCAGCCGGCGCCCGGCATTGCGTTGGTCAGTCACCATGCGCGCCTCCTTGCCCCGGCCGCGTGTTCCGGCGCTCTTATATTTCACCGTCAAAATCAAAATGGCAAAAAAAACGCCACTTGTCAGCGGAAAAGTGCGTTTTTTGACGAAAAAGTCGATGATGAACGTCAATTAAATTGGCTTAGCGAATTATTTAATGTAGCATTTATCGCAGTTGTTCCGATTCTCTGAGGTTTCGGAATGATACGTCAAACGGGAGGAAATCATGAAAATACTTACAGCCGCAGCCGCGGTCGCTCTGAGCTTTTCGGCGACCACGGCCGCACTGGCGCAGGACCTGATTGTCGGCGTCAGCTGGTCGAACTTCCAGGAAGAGCGCTGGAAGACCGACGAAGCCGCGATCAAGGCCGCGCTCGACGAGGCCGGCGCGCAATATCTGTCGACCGACGCGCAAAGCTCTTCGGCCAAGCAGCTTTCAGACATCGAAAGCCTGATCGCACGCGGCGCCGACGCGCTGATCATCCTTGCGCAAGACGCCTCGGCAGTCGGCCCGGCGATGACCGCCGCCTCGGACGAAGGGATTCCGGTGATCGCCTATGACCGCCTGATCGAAGATTCCCGCGCCTATTACCTGACCTTCGACAACATCGAGGTCGGTCGTATGGAAGCGCGTGCCGTGCTCGCCGCGCAGCCCACGGGCAACTACGTTATGATCAAGGGCTCGCCCACCGACCCGAACGCTGACTTCCTGCGCGGCGGACAGCAGGAAGTGCTGCAGGACGCGATCGACAAGGGCGACATTACCATCGTCGGCGAGGCTTATACCGACGGCTGGCTGCCGGCGAACGCGCAGCGCAACATGGAGCAGATCCTGACCGCCAACAACAACGAGGTCGATGCGGTCGTCGCCTCCAACGACGGCACCGCGGGCGGCGTCGTCGCGGCGCTGACCGCGCAGGGCATGGAAGGCATCCCGGTCTCGGGTCAGGACGGCGACCATGCCGCACTGAACCGTATCGCGCTTGGCACGCAAACGGTGTCGGTCTGGAAGGACAGCCGCGAGTTGGGCAAGAACGCCGGCGAGATCGCCGTGGCACTGGCCGGTGGCACGGCGATGGAGGATGTCCCCGGAACCGTGAAGTGGACCAGTCCCGGCGGGACCACGATGAACGCCAAGTTCCTGCCCCCCGTGCCGATCACCCGCGACAACCTGAACGTGGTGCTCGACGCCGGCTGGATCGACAAGGCCACGCTGTGTCAGGGCGTCCCCTCGGGAACCGTCGACGTCTGCGACTGAGGCCTGAAACCGGCCGCCGCCCGCAATGATTGCGCCGGGCGGCGGCCGCGCTGTATCCAATCAAGAAAAGTCCGGAACGGAGGGAGGCGTGTCCATGCAAAAGGTGAAGGAAATCATTTCCACCCTAGAGCTGGATCTCAGGCTGCTTGGCATGATCGCGGCACTGGGCGTCATATGGCTGGTGTTCAACACTTTCACGCACGGCCTTTATGTCACGCCGCGCAACATCTTCAACCTGACAGTGCAGACGGCTTCGGTTGCGGTGATGGCAACGGGAATGGTGTTTGTCATCGTCACGCGTCACATCGACCTTTCGGTCGGTTCGCTGCTCGGGTTCATCGGCATGACCATGGGCCTGATCCAGGCAAAGATCCTGCCGGAGTATCTGGGTTACGGTCATCCAATGATCTGGATCATCACGGTTTTCGCAGGCGCCGCGATGGGTGCCGTAATCGGCGCGTTTCAGGGCTGGCTGATCGGGTATCTGACGATCCCCGCTTTCATCGTGACGCTTGGCGGACTTCTGGCCTGGCGCGGCGCGGCATGGTGGGTGACGCAGGGCCAGACCGTCGCGCCGCTGGACGACACATTCAAGATGCTGGGCGGAACCGGCGGCACACTGGGTATCACCTGGAGCTGGGTCGTCGCCGCCCTGACGAGCCTTGCCGCCGTCGTTCTGGTATTCCTGTCGCGTCGCCGAAAGGTGGCGCATGATTTCCGCGTCAAGCCGCTCTGGGCGGAGATCGCGCTGGCGGTGATCTATGTCGGCGTGATCTGTGCCTTCGTCGGCGTTCTGAACGCCTACGAAATGCCCGCGGGCCGCGTCCAGCGTCTTTACGAAATGCGCGGCGAGGTTGCACCGGAGGGCCTGGTGCTGGGCTACGGGCTGCCGATCTCGGTTCTGGTGGTGCTTGCGGTCAGCGCGATCATGACCGTGGTCGCCCAGCGCACGCGGCTCGGTCGTTACATCTTTGCCACCGGCGGCAATCCAGACGCCGCCGAGTTGTCGGGGATCAACACGCGGATGCTGACCGTCAAGGTCTTTTCCATCATGGGCGCGCTGGTGTCGCTTGGCGCGGTGATCGCCTCGGCGCGGCTGGGCTCGGCGGCGAACGATCTGGGTACGCTGGACGAGCTGCGCGTGATCGCCGCCGCCGTGATCGGCGGCACGGCCCTGTCGGGCGGCGTCGGCACGATCTACGGCGCTGTGCTGGGCGCGTTGATCATGCAATCCCTGCAATCGGGGATGGCGATGGTCGGCGTCGATGCGCCGCTGCAATCCATCGTGGTCGGCGTCGTGCTGGTCTTCGCCGTCTGGGTCGACATCATCTATCGCCGCCGCACCGGCGGATGAGGAGGAGCAGGAAATGAACGAACAACAGCCCCCCCTTGTGGAAATGCGCGACATGGACCTCAGCTTTGGCGGGAACCATGCCGTGAACCATGTCACCGTCGATCTGTATCCCGGCGAAGTGGTCGGTGTACTGGGCCATAACGGCGCCGGAAAATCCTGCCTGATGAAGATGCTGTCGGGCGCCTACCGGGCCGATGGCGGCGACATTTTCATCAACGGCCAGAGGGCCAGCATCAACAATCCCCGCGACGCGCGGCGCTACAATATCGAAACGATCTACCAGACGCTGGCGCTGGCGGACAACCTCGATTCCCCGGCGAACCTGTTCCTGGGGCGTGAACTGGTCACGCCCCTGGGATTCGTCGATGACGACACGATGGAGGCCGAGACCCGCACGATAATGAAGCGGCTCAACCCGAACTTCCAGAACTTCGCGACCCCCGTGAAATCCCTGTCGGGCGGCCAGCGGCAGTCGGTGGCGATCGCGCGGGCGGTCTATTTCAACGCCCGCATCCTGATCATGGACGAACCCACCGCCGCGCTCGGCCCGCACGAGACGCAGATGGTCGCCGACCTGATTCATCAACTCAAGGCCGAAGGTCTGGGCATCTTCCTGATCGACCACGACATCCACCAGGTGATGGCCTTGTGCGACCGGGCGGCGGTGATGAAGAACGGCAAGCTCGTCGGCGTCGTCAACGTCAAGGAGGTCACCGACGATGACATCCTCGGGATGATCATCCTCGGCAAGCATCCGATCACCGGCGAGGTGATGGAAGACTGATGGCCGGTGCCGCCTCAGGCGGGGGTTTTCGGGTCAACAGGATTACCGGGAATCGCGAGGTCGGGGTCGCAGCGTCCGAGAACCGCCTCGGCCCCCAGCCGGCCCAGTTCGTCCGAGCATTTGGCACCGCGCCCGCAGCCTGCGACCGCGACTGCGACGCGGTCCGACAGCGCCCCGATGATCGGCGTGTCACGTTCGGTATAGGTGGTGACGCAGGCGTCGCGGGTGACGTTCCGGATCGCCAGCCCCGGCATTCTTTCCCGGACCTGCCCGGTCAGCGCGTCAGCCACCTGCGATGAGCCGCCGCTTCTGAACCACGCCTTGATCGCCTCCGTCCCCTCCAGCCGCACGTCTTCGGGGTCGCCTCCAAGTTTCAGGCGGATCCGCCCGTCGGGATAGCGGATGGGCGGCAGCAGATAGGGATCCTCGCCGTTCGGCTTGAGATAGATGAGCGAGGGCTGCCCGGACAGGCGGGCGGCCTCGTCCTCGTCGATCTCGAACAGCGCGACCGTGCGGGCATGGACCTTTACAGGCAGCGGGCCGGGCAAGAGCATGTTGGTGAACCCGCCAGCGGCCACAAGCACCCGGTCCGCCTGAACCGGCCCGGCATCGGTTTCAACTGTCACGCCCGCCGGCGTTTCGGAAAAGCCGGACGCCGTGGCCTCGACGATCCGCGCACCGGCGCGCTGTGCCGCGATGCCCTGCGCCCGCACCAGGCGGCGCGGGCTGATATGGCCGGCGCCCGAAGGTTCATGCAACGCCAGCGTGCCCTCGGGGAATTGGAAATATGGAAACCGCTTTGCCAGGGCCGCGCCTTCGTAGCGGTCGAACGCAAACCCGGCTTCCTCGGCAACTGCTTCGACCCGGCCCATCAGATCGCCATCGGCAGGACCCGCCATCATCGCGCCCACACCGGAGAAAAAGGAGACACCGCTTTCGGCCTCGATCTCTGCGTAGCGACCGATCGCGGCGCGGCTGACGCGGCTCCAGAAGGGCCAGGGGTCGAGCTTGCGGGTGATCCGCCCCTCGTCATAATGGCTGGCAAAGACGCCTGCATGCGTGGTCTTTTCCGTGGGCTCCCCCGGGCCGATCAACACGACCTCATGCCCAGCTTTCGCCAGGTGCCGCGCCGCGGCCGAGCCGATCAGACCCCGCCCGATAACCGCAATCGCCATACCGCGCCTCCATCAAAAAACCCGGCCGCAGGGGCCGGGTTCTGAACGTCCTCGATCCGGGCGCGGAGATCAATCCTCCTCGTCCTCGTCGTCGTCCTTGTTTTCGGGCAGGTTGAAGAAACTTTCGGCGTCGGGCACCGGCTCTTCCTTTTCTTCCTCGTCATTATCGGTGAGCGAGAAAGTCTCGAGCCCGGAGATCGCGGAGGGCATCTTCGGCTCGCTCTCCATCTCCAGCGACTGCTCGGTAGAGACCAGGCGGCGGCGCTCGTCATCGCTCAGCACGCCGCCTTCGGCCTCTTTCTTCTTGGCGGCCTTCTGAACGGCGGCGTCCAGTTCGGATTGTTTGCACAGGCCCAACGCGACCGGATCGATCGGCTGAATGTTGGCGATGTTCCAGTGCGTCCGCTCGCGGATCGCCTGGATCGTCGGCTTGGTGGTGCCCACCAGCTTGGATATCTGGCCGTCGGTCAGCTCGGGATGGAACTTTACCAGCCACAGGATCGAGGCCGGCCGGTCCTGCCGCTTGGACAGCGGCGTATAGCGCGGGCCGCGGCGTTTCTCTTCGCCCTGCGCGGCGGGGTTGAATTTCAGTTTCAGCTTGTAGTTCGGATCGGCTTCGCCCTTGTCGATCTCGGATTGATCGAGCTGGTTGTTGGTGATCGGGTCAAAGCCTTTCACGCCGGCGGCCACGTCGCCGTCGGCGATCCCCTGCACTTCCAGATCGTGCAGGCCGCAGAATTCGGCGATCTGCCGGAAGCTGAGCGTCGTATTGTCGACCAGCCAGACGGCGGTCGCTTTTGCCATGATCGGTTTATCCATGGGCCTACTCCTTTAAACAAATCTTCCCCGCGCCGGGAAAACGGCTGGTCCGGCTGGACCCGATCCTCGTTTTCGGGGAGGTTTGGCAGCGTATATACGCGTCCGAAGCCGTGGAGAAAAGAGGAAATGCGCTGGCTCCTGATCCTGTTACTGAGCGCCCCGTTTGCCCGCGCCGAGGGTGAACGGGCGGGCGCGTTCGACTATTATGTACTGTCGCTAAGCTGGTCGCCCAACTGGTGCGCGCTGGAGGGCGATGCGCGCGGCGCGACGCAATGCGATCCGGCGGGCGATTTCGGCTGGGTGCTGCATGGGCTCTGGCCGCAGAACAGGTCGGGCTGGCCGTCCTATTGCCGAACGGATGCGCGCGACCCCTCGCGCACCCAGACCCGCGCGATGGCCGATATCATGGGCGGGGCGGGACCGGCCTGGTATCAGTGGAAGAAACACGGGCGATGCAGCGGCTTGTCGGCCTCGGCGTATTTCGGCACCGCGCGGCGGGCCTATGAGGCCGTGACCCGGCCGGACGTGTTCCGCAAACTCGACTCGGCGGTGAGACTGCCCGCGTCGGTGGTGGAAGAGGCGTTTTTGAAGGTCAATCCGGGCCTCACTGCCGGCATGATCACCATCACCTGCGCCCGGGGCATGATCCAGGAGGCGCGCATCTGCCTGACCAAAGACCTGCAATTTCGGGAATGCGGGGCCGACATTCGCCGTGACTGCCGGATGCGCGATGCGGTGATGGACGCCGTGCGCTAGATCCGGCACTTCAATCCTCGGGTGGAATCTTGTCTTCCAGCGTCGGGATCTTGTGATCGGCGGCCACCTGAGCCTCATGCGGGGGCGCGTCGTGGTATTCGCTGATCCAGGCCTTCGCGGCCTTCATCTCGTCGCTGCCGAAAAGATGCACCTGGCAGCGGATCATCGGCGCGAACACCTTCATCCCCATCCGGATCCACTCGACATCCGTCACCACGGCGATGCGGGAGAAATCGCCCATGTGAAGCAGCCCCAGCTTCGTGTCGTCCCAGGCGGCCCCGGCCGAGAAGCCCTCGAACCCCTTGTCGATGACGTAGAGCAGCTTGATCTTGCCTTCCTTGCGGATCCTCTCCTCGACCAGCGGGATCAGCACGTCCTCGTAATCCTTCCGCGTGATGTGACCCTTGGCGGAAATCGCCACCACATCGGCGGGAAAGCCGTCGAGTATTTCGAAATGTCCGCCCTGTCCTGAACTCATCATCCTGTCCTTCCATACGAATCTGCATCGCTATCGGTCGTATAGACTATAGCACTCTGTCGCCGGTCGGCGCGAAGGGCGTTTCGGACCGGATCGTCGCGCCAGATCAACCGATCGACAGTACGATCTTCCCGATATGCTGGCCGCCCTCCATCCGCGCATGTGCCTCGGACGCCTTGTCCATGGGAAATTCGGAATCCATGACCGGCGCGATGCGCCCGGCCGCCAGAAGCGGCCAGGCGTTGGCCTTCAACTCCGACGCAATGCGGGCTTTCGCCAGGTCGGATTGCGGGCGCAGCGTCGATCCGGTGATGGTCAGGCGGCGCATCATCACCTCGGCGAAGTTCAGCTCGACCTTCGGGCCGGTCAGGAAGGCGATCTGCACCAGCCGCCCGTCATCGGCCAGTGCCTTGACATTGCGCGGCAGATAGCTTCCGCCCACCATGTCGAGGATCAGATGCGCCCGCCCCTCGCCGCGCAGCACCTCGACGAAATCCTCTTCGCGGTAGTTGATCGCACGCTCCGCACCCAGGTCGGTGCAGGCCGCGCATTTCTCGGCCGAACCGGCGGTGGTGAATACCCGAGCGCCGAAAGCGTCCGCCAGCTGGATCGCCGTCGTCCCGATGCCGGAGGAGCCGCCATGCACCAGGAACCGTTCGCCCCCTTTCAGTCCGCCGCGCATGAATACGTTCGACCAGACGGTGAAGAAGGTTTCCGGCAGGCAGGCGGCCTGTTTCAGATCCATCCCATCCGGGACCGGCAGGGCGTGATCTGCGGGCGTTGCGACATATTCGGCATAGCCGCCGCCGGGCAGCAGCGCGCAGACCCGGTCGCCCACAGCCCAACGCGACACACCCGGCCCGACGGCCACCACCTCTCCGGCTCCTTCCAGCCCGGGCAGGTCCGAAGCGGTCGGCGGCGGGGCATAGT
>JBAVQZ010000448.1:0-6991 GCA_049694515.1 Paracoccaceae bacterium
GTCCAGCGCCAGCACATCGGCCTTTTCCGCCTGTTCGGCCGCGGCGCGGGCGCTGTCCACATCGACCGTGGAGCAGTCCAGATGCACCGCGCCCTTGTCCATCGCCGGGATGATCTCGGCCGCGACCGTTCGCAGGATGTCGCCATTGGGCAGCATCGTGATGACCACCTCGCGGCCCTTCGCCGCCTCGGCGGCCGAGCCTGCCTTGGTCACGCCCTCGGGGCAGGGGGCCGCGACATCGAAGCCGGTGACCTCGTGCCCCGCCTTCACCAGATTGGCCGCCATCGGCGCGCCCATGTTGCCCAGGCCGATAAATCCGATCTTCATGCCAGTTCCTCCTCGAGTTTCAGCTCTTGCTCGCCCAGCGGCATCAGCATCGCCGCGACATCGGTCGCGGGCACATGCTCGGCGTCATCGTGGCGCCAGTGCGGGGTCTTGTCCTTGTCGATGATCGCGGCGCGCACGCCTTCCAGGAAGTCCGCCTTTTCCATCGCCCGGTGGGTGAAGCGATATTCCTGTTTCAGCGCCTCGCTGATCGTCGGCTTGCCGCGCAGGCGGTGGATCATCTCCACCGTGCAGGCCATCGACAATGGGCTTTGCTTTGCAAGCGTCGTCATCGTCTCGTCGCAGAATATCGTACCGCCGTGGTTCAGCGAACGCAGGATGTCGCCGATCGTCTCGCCGCCGAAATGCCGGTCGATCTCTGCCTGCATGGCGGCAAGGCGACCTTCGGGCACGGGCGCGGCAAAGCTGTCGATCAGGCTCCAGTCACCGGTTTCGGCCAGCGCCGCGGTCAGCTTGGGCCAGTGCGCCTCGGGCAAGAAGTAATCGGCAAATCCCGCATGAATCGCGTCCGCCGCGCCCATCCGCGCGCCCGTGGTGCCCAGATATTCGCCCAGCCGGCCCGGCGCGCGGGCAAGGATCAGCGACCCGCCAACATCCGGGATCAACCCGATGCCGCATTCGGGCATCGCCACCTTGCTGCTGTCACCCACGATCCGGTGCGAGCCGTGGCAGCCCACGCCCACGCCGCCGCCCATGACGAAGCCCTGCATCAGGCTTGCCACGGGTTTCGGAAATTCGGCCATCTTGGCGTTCATCCGGTATTCGTCGCGCCAGAACCGCCGGCCGAAGTCATAGTCCCCCGCGCGGCCGGTCGCGTACATCTGCGCGATGTCGCCGCCGGCGCAGAACGCCTTTTCCCCCTCGGCGTCGATCAGCACCATTGCCACCGCGTCGTCGCCCGCCCAGGCGTCCAGCGCGGCCTCGATCTGCAGGCACATGTCATAGGTCAACGCGTTCAGCGCCTTGGGCCGGTTCAGGGTGATCCGGCCCAGCTTTCCGTCGATGCGTGTCTCGATGTCGGGCATCAGCCGCGGGCCTCGATCATCTGGCGCGACACGATCATCCGCATGATCTCGTTCGTGCCCTCCAGGATCTGGTGCACCCGCAGGTCGCGCACGATCTTCTCGACCCCGTAATCGGCGAGGTAGCCGTAACCGCCATGCAGTTGCAGGCAGTCATTGGCGACCTCGAAGGCGCGGTCGGTGACGTAGAGCTTCGCCATGGCGCAGAACTTGGTGGCGTCCGCCGCGCCATTGTCCAGCTTCCAGGCCGCCTGTCGCAGGAAGGTGCGCGCTGATTGAAGCTTCACCTCCATGTCGGCCAACCGGAACTGCAGCGCTTGGAACCGGTCCAGCGTTTGCCCGAAGGCCTTTCGCTCGCCCATGTAGTCCAGCGTCGCGTCCAGCGCCGCCTGCGCGCCGCCAAGCGCCGAGGCCGCAATGTTCAGCCGGCCGCCGTCAAGGCCGGCCATGGCATAGGAAAACCCCTTGCCCTCTTCCCCGATCAGGTTGTCGGCGGGCACCTTGCAATCGTCGAACTGAACCTGCCGGGTGGGCTGGGCGCGCCAGCCCATCTTGTCCTCCAGCGCGCCGAAGGACAGCCCCGGTGCGCTGTCCTCGACCACCAGCGCCGAGATGCCGCGCGGGCCGTCCTCGCCGGTGCGGGCCATCACGACATAGGCGTCGGAGTATCCGCCGCCCGAGATGAACGCCTTGGTGCCGGTCAGCGCATAGCCTTCATTCGAGCGCACGGCCTTTGTCTTCAGCGCCGCCGCGTCGGAGCCGGAGCCCGGCTCGGTCAGGCAATAGGAGAACACCTTCTCCATGCCGCAAAGGTCGGGCAGCCATTTCGTCTTGGTCTCTTCCGAGCCGAACTTGTCGATCATTCCACCGCACATGTTGTGAATCGACAGGAACGACCCCACGGCGGGGCAGGCCATCGCCAGCGCTTCGAACACCAGCGTGGCGTCCAGCCGCCCGAGCCCCGATCCGCCTTGATCCTCGGAAACATAGATGCCGCCCAACCCCAGCTCGGCCACTTTCGGCCACAGATCCTTCGGGATGTCGCCCTTGGCCTCCCAGTCGCGGGCATGGGGTGCGATATGCTCGGCCCCGAAGGCGCGGGCCATGTCGAAAATGGCCTGCTGTTCCTCGGAAAGTGCGAAATCCATGGGGCTCCCTCCCTTGCCGCGGTGAATTGAACGCCTGTTTAATTACTGAATGTTGCAGGAAGTTTGCAAGCGTTCAGTCACGGGGGCAAGGGGCGGCGCTCAGATCAGCCGGACCTGAGCGCCGACGGGGACCAATTGGAAGAGTTCCGCGATCTTGGAGTTGTACAGGCCGATACACCCCGAGGACGACCGGCGCCCGATCTTGCGAGTGTCCTGGGTGCCGTGAATCAGGTAGGCGGGCCAGCTGAGGTAAAGCGCATGTGTTCCCAGCGGGTTCCCGGGGCCGGGCGGCATGTGGTCGGGCAGCGACGGGTCGCGCCGTTTCATGTCGGCTGTGGGCGTCCATCCGGGGCCGACCTTCTTGCGGATCACCTTGGTATAGCCGCGCTTGGTCAGTTCGTCGGTCATTGGAACCGATGTCGGGTACAGCCGGTAATCCGATCCGTCGGCATTCCAGTAATGCAGCGTGCGCGACACGGTGTCGGCCAGCAGGGTCGCGACGCCGAGCTTGTCGAAGTGATCCTGCCAGTGCTGCGTCTGAAAGCTTGAGATATTGTGGCGCGAAAAGCTGTCGGCGCGAAGGTCCGCGTTGGAGGGTTCGGCCCGCAGAAGCATAGGGGTGGCAAGCGGAACGAGGGCTGCAAAACCGCCCAGAACGGTGCGGCGGGATGGGGGCGTGCGGGGCAAAAGGCGTCTCCTGATCATGATTTCCGGCCTGTGCGATCAGGGCTCGCAAAGTCGCGCGGAAAAATCCACTCACGATCATATAACAAATCGTGAATAAAGGATTTCGTGGGATCAAACACATGAGCGTTGGACGCGCGACTGCTGGCCTCCAGACTCGGACGGCATAGGAAGTCGGCGGTCAGGCCGACCGATCATTGCCTTTGTGAGGCGAAGTTTTTTCGGATTGTGCGGAAGCCCGGGTCGTCTTGCTTTGTCTGTTCTCAAATGGTCTAAAAATAAAGCATAAAAGCCAGAGAACACCGGCACTGGCAGCTAGGATGGCTATGCTCAAGAATTCTTCCATAAGGGTATCTTTAGCCTGATAAAGCAAATTTTCAACCATGGAATATGCCGTCAACCCGGGGCTGCCGGTTGAAATCGCGCAGCAGAACAGTAGAATCCACCCAATGACCTGATGCGTAAAAACACGCTAACGGGGTTGGAACTCTCTCTTTCCTTCTCTTGTCTTGCGGGTCCGGCCACACGTGTGCCGGTCAGTGCGCATCTTTTTCACTGCCGATGCCTTTCGGACGAAGGAGATTCAGATGAACAACAAGAACAGCGAAAAAGGTTACATCGCCCTGTTGGGCTGGAGCCTGAATGCGATCGACGCCATCGACAGGTTCGACCGGAAATACGTGGTGGTCGCCCCGCCCTGGGCCGAGGAATACTGCGCCGCGAACGAGATCCCGTTCATCCCGTGGGATTTCGACCGGCTGAACGAACGCTCGCACGAACTGGCCCATCGCCTGAAGGATGAAGGCGTGGACGTGGCGATCCCGCTGTTCGAGGAAACCGTGGAATGGGCCGGGGCGGTCAACTCGGTCCTGCTGAACAATCCGCGCCTGCTGGGCCAGTCGATGCTGTTCCGCGACAAGTCGCTGATGAAGCGCCGCGCGCAGCTTGGTGGCATCCGCGTCGGCGTCTTCGAGGAGGCGCATGACCGCGGCGACGTGATACGCTTTCTCAAGCGCGTCAACCAGACCCTGCTGAAACTGGACGGCGACCCGAACGACCCGATCCATTTCAAGGCGTTCGACAAGTCGGGCACCGCCGGGCACCGCGTCGTGCGCACGCCCGAGGACGTGGACAACATCCCGGACGAGGAATTTCCGGCGCTGCTGGAAAGTCACCTGGATGGCTGGGAATTCGCCGTCGAGGCCTGGATCAAGGACCGCAAGATCCAGTTCCTGAACATCTCGGAATACGTCACGCTGGGCTATTCGGTATTCGTGCCCGCCACGCCCGAGCTGGAGGCGCATCGCGAACGGATCACCGAGGAGATCGAGAAGCTGATCGAGACCTTCGACATAGATTTCGGCTTCATTCACCCGGAATATTTCCTGACCAACGACAACAGGCTGTATTTCGGCGAGGTCGCCTATCGCCCGCCGGGCTTCAACGCCCTGGAACTGATCGAGCGCGCCTATGGCTTCAACGGCTATCAGGGGCTTGCCGTGGTCTTTGATCCGAAAACCACGCAGGAAGAGCTTGACGCCTTCTTCCCGACGCCGGTCAAGGATGCCAAGGGCCATGCCGGCTGCTTCGGCGTGTATCCCCGCCGCCGGGTCATCAGCCATCTCGAAGTTCCGGAAGAAACCGCAAAGGACCCCTATTTCGAGTTCCACGAACTGGCCGAGCCGATGGAGCAGAAAGTGACCAAGCGCACGGCTTTCGGCACCCATTGGGGGCTGGCCTATTTCTTCGGTGAGGATCCGCATCGGCTGCGCGATCTGCTGAAGGCGCAAGAGGATCTCGATTTCTATGTGTAGTGTGTGTACACATAGGAAATAACAATATCGGGGCTTTCATGACCGAGACCACAGGCGAAACCGAACGGTTGCGCGACACCTTGAGAGTGACCGTGGACCGCCTTGAGCAATCCCGGCCCTTTGCCAAGCACAGGCATCAGCGGCCGGTGCTGGACGTGATCGCACGGCTTCTGGCGCTTCCGGACGGCGTCGCGGCGTTGTACGAGGACGCCCCGCGGCTTGACGCGGCGGGGCTGTTCCACGGGTCGGACTGGGATCATCCGGGCACGCTGCTGCCGCAGCTCGTCGGCCAGACGCTTGAAAGCCCCGACAAGCTGACCGTCGCGCTGGAGGCGGCGAGCCTGCTGCGGATGCTGGCGATTGCCGACGGGCGCGGCGCGCACCCGAGCGTTCACGCCGATCATGCCCGGCATTTCCTGACGCAGGTTCTGGCGCTGAATCTGCGCCACTTCTTCGGCGGATCGGGAGAGGCCGCGCGCAATGCCGCCGGGGACGAACAGATGCGCGCCAGGCTGTTCCGCTTCATCGCCGATCATGTCGGCTTTCGCGACGTGCTGGGCGTTCTGGTCTCGGAAATCTGGCGCATCCTCGAACAGCGCCCGGTGCAGGTCGGCGCGGTGAAGGAGATGGTCACCCAGATCGCGATCGCGCTGAACGAGCAGGGCAGCGAACCGGGCAGCGAGCGGCTGGGCGCCGAACGTCTGGTCAACGCCCTGTTCGGGCCGACCACGGGCTGCCTGGACGATCCGGGGGTCGAGGTCTATCTCGACCGTATCTCGCACATGGACGAGGCATCCTTGTTGCGCGAGGCGATGGGGTTTTCCCGGGCCATGCACGACACCGGGCTGGTGTCGGACTACCACGCCGTCTTCCTGAACTGGGCGGCGAAGCATGAGGATGCGCTTCTGGTGCCCGAGGCGCTTGGCCTGGGCAATACCGGTCTTGACTGTTGGCGCCATTACCGCCCGCTTGTCCTGGAGTTGATCGCCAAGGCGGTGACGGCGGAGACGCCGCAATCGGTGCATGGGCTGGCGCTGCTGCTGGAGCGCGGAGTGCTTCACTATTCCCCGATCGCCCCGGCGCTCAGCCGCCAGATTCGCCTCGTTCTGCACGAGAAGGTCGCCGCGCGCCTGTCTCTGGCCTTCGGCGGCACGGTTCCGCCCGAAACGCGCCTTCTGGCCGGCGTGCTGGAGGTGCTTGGCCAGCCGCTGGGCGTGGGGCAGGGGGCGAACCCCACCTGCCAATCGGCCCGTGCCATCGCCATCTGGGCACTGAACGATCCCGACTTCCTGCTGCATCTCATCGTGCAGGCGGGCGAGTTCGACGCCCTTTTGATGCATTTCGAGGGGCAGCCGATAAATTCCGCCGATCTGCCGTTCGGGCTTGCCGCCGGTGCGCCGATTGACGCCGACCCGGTATCGGTCCTGCTGGTGCCGCATCTGGACAGCATCTATGCCGAGATGGGCCGGCTCTCCGCGCCGCGCGGCGGCGATCCGCATCGCTGGATCAACCCCGAGTTCCACGGCTGGTGGGTGGCGCGCGACTGCCTTGTGGCGGTCGATGTCGCGACCGGGCAGCTGGACAATTTCGAGGGGTTCGTGACGCGCTTCTGCGAAAGCTATCATCCGCATTACAACGGCGACCGCCCGGTGATCCATCCCCAGCCGGCCGGCATCGCGGTGACCGATGCAAGCGCGCGTTTCGTGGGCTGGCATGCCATCGCCATCCTGCGCGCCGCCGAGGATCAGACCGGCGCGATGCGCGTCTATTTCTACAACCCCAACAATGACAGCGGCCAGGATTGGGGCGCTGGCGTTATCGTCTCGACCGCCGGGAACGGCGAGCGGCACGGCGAGGCCTCGCTGCCGTTCGAACAGTTCGCCTCGCGGCTCTACCTGTTCCACGATGACCCGGTGAATTCGATGCGCGGATCGGGCGGCGTGCCTGACGACCTGATCGCCCGCGTGCGCGCGATGGC
>JBAVQZ010000449.1:0-5614 GCA_049694515.1 Paracoccaceae bacterium
GGGAACAGATGCCCCCGCTGAGCGGCCAGCGCATCGAGGGCGCGCATCACTTGTCCTTCCCCGCGCGATTGAATACCTAGACGCCAACGCTAGCCCCCGAATGGTTTCCAGAAGGTTAAAAACCCAATGCCCGAGGCCCCGGTCGTCACCCGTTTCGCCCCCTCGCCCACCGGCTTTCTGCATATCGGCGGCGCCCGCACGGCGTTGTTCAACTGGCTGTATGCGCGCGGCCGCGGCGGCCGGTTCCTGCTCAGGGTCGAGGATACCGATCGCGCCCGCTCCACCCCCGAGGCGACCGAGGCGATCCTGAAGGGGCTTTCATGGCTGGGGCTGGACTGGGACGGCGAACCGGTCAGCCAGGCCGCCCGCGCCGACCGCCACGCCGAGGTCGCGCGCCAGATGCTGGACGCGGGGCATGCCTATAAATGCTTCGCCACGCAGGAGGAAATCGCGGCCTTCCGCGAGACGGCCAAGGCGGAGGGGCGCTCCAGCCTTTTCCGATCGCCCTGGCGCGACACGCCGCCCGAAAAACATCCCGACGCCCCCTTCGTGCTGCGTCTGAAGGCCCCGCGCGACGGCGAGACGGTCATCGCCGACCGCGTGCAGGGCGACGTCAGGTGGAAGAACGACCAGCTGGACGACATGGTCCTGTTACGTTCCGATGGCAGCCCGACCTACATGCTTGCTGTCGTCGTCGATGACCACGACATGGGCGTGACCCATGTGATCCGGGGCGATGACCACCTGGCCAACGCCGCGCGGCAGATGCAGATCTATCACGCGATGGGCTGGGAGGTGCCGGTCTGGGCGCATATCCCGCTGATCCATGGCCCCGACGGCAAGAAACTGTCCAAGCGGCACGGCGCGCTGGGGGTCGATGAATACCGGGCGATGGGCTATCCGGCGGCGGCGATGCGCAACTACCTGGCCCGGCTGGGATGGAGCCACGGAGACGACGAGTTCTTTACCGACGCGCAGGCGCAGGAATGGTTCGATCTGAACGGCATCGGCAAATCGCCGGCGCGTTTCGATTTCAAGAAACTCGACAATATTTCGGGCCAGCATATCGCGGCCAGCGACGATGCTGCGCTGCTGCACGAGCTTGAGGATTACCTTGCGTCAACGGGTGCCGACTCTTTGACGCAGTCGCAGCGCGATGCCTTGAAACGGGCTATGCCGCAGCTCAAACCCGGAATAAAGAGATTCCCGCAACTTATTGAAAAAGCGCATTTCATCTTGGGTACGCGTCCGTTTGAGCCGGACGAGAAAGCGGCAAAGGCGCTGGACGATGTATCCCTTGGTATACTGGCGGAATTGACGCCGCAGTTGCAAAATGCTAGCTGGTCGCGTGACGCGCTTGAAGCGGTGGTCACCAATGTGGCCGAGGCGCATGGCCTGAAGCTGGGCAAGCTGGCACAGCCTCTGCGCGCGGCCCTCGCCGGGCGAACGGTTTCGCCCAGCGTCTTCGATATGATGCTTGTCATCGGACGGGAAGAGACATTGGCCCGTATCGCTGACGCACAGTCCTGATGCGGGCGCCTGTCCCGCTTAGCTACGCCACTGGCCGGCGCGCCCGATGCGCCGGTCTCTCAGAGAGGGACAATAATGGCAGACGGAAAAAAGACCGCACAACTGAGCTTCGGCGACAAGACTCTCGACCTTCCGATTCTCTCGCCCACAGCCGGGCCGGATGTTATTGATATTTCGAAACTTTACGCGAAAGGCGGGGTTTTCACCCACGATCCCGGCTACACGTCGACATCGTCCTGCGAGTCCAAGATCACCTTCATCGACGGCGACAAGGGCGAACTGCTGCACCGCGGTTATCCGATCGACCAGCTGGCCGAGAAATCGCATTACCTCGAGGTCTGCTATCTGCTGCTCTACGGCGATCTGCCCACCGCCGAGCAACTGGAGGATTTCGAGTCGCGCGTGACCAACCACACGATGGTCCACGAGCAGATGCACAACTTTTTCCGCGGGTTCCGCCGCGACGCGCATCCGATGGCCACGATGGTCGGCGTGATGGGCGCGATGTCGGCCTTCTACCACGACTCCACGGACATCTCGGATCCATGGCAGCGCGAGGTCGCCACGATCCGGATGATCGCCAAGGTGCCGACGATCGCCGCGATGGCCTACAAATATTCGATCGGCCAGCCGATCGTCTATCCCCGCAATGACATCGACTATGCCGCCAACTTCCTGCGGATGTGCTTTTCCGTCCCGGCGGAGGATTACGAGGTCGATCCCATCATGGCCCGCGCGATGGACCGGATATTCACGCTGCATGCCGATCACGAGCAGAACGCCTCCACCTCGACCGTGCGGCTGGCCTCGTCCTCGGGCGCGAACCCGTTCGCCTGCATCGCTGCCGGCATCGCCTGCCTCTGGGGTCCGGCGCATGGCGGCGCCAACCAGGCGGCCCTGGAGATGCTGCGCGAGATCGGCTCGGTCGACCGGATTCCGGAATTCATCAAGCGCGCCAAGGACAAGGACGATCCGTTCCGCCTGATGGGCTTCGGCCACCGCGTCTACAAGAACTTCGACCCGCGCGCCAAGGTGATGAAGAAATCCGCCGACGAGGTGCTGGACCTGATGGGCGTTCACAACAACCCCACGCTCCAGGTCGCCAAGGAGCTGGAGCGGATCGCGCTCGAGGACGAGTATTTCGTGGACAAGAAGCTCTATCCCAACGTCGATTTCTACTCGGGCATCATCCTGGACGCTATGGGCTTCCCCACCTCGATGTTCACGCCGATCTTCGCGGTGTCGCGCACCGTAGGCTGGGTCAGCCAGTGGAAAGAGATGATCTCGGACCCGGCGATGAAGATCGGCCGTCCCCGGCAGCTTTACACCGGGCATACGCGCCGGGATTACGTCGACGTGGAAGACCGCTGATCGACCGGAAATTCCTGAACGGCCGCCTTCGGGCGGTCGTTTTCGTTCAACCAGCGGTCGGCGGGGCGATTGCGCCCCCTGCCCGGCCGCGCAAGGCTGCGGCAGGTTGGACGCAAGGTGACACGAATGAGCGACGACAGTTACGCCTCTTCCCCCTGTTTCGGACATGAGTTGGTTGGCGGCCAGCCGGTGGATCCCGAAACCGCGCGCGATGTCGCCCGCTTTCGCAAGGCCGAACGCGAACGGCTGATCGCCGAGCGGCTGGCCGTGCCGGTGGCGGAGCGCAGCGCCCTGGCCGAGGAAATCGCCGCCGTGCTGGACGAGGTGATCGCCCCGGGCGATGGCACCATCGTCAGCCTCTATTGGCCCTTCCGGGGCGAGTTGGACCTGCGCGGCTGGATGACGCGGGCGCATGATCGCGGCGCCCGTATCGCCCTGCCCGTTGTCGTGGAAAAGGCGCATCCGCTGATTTTCCGCGAATGGGCGCCGGGTTGCCGGATGGAGCGGGGCGTGTGGAACATCCCCATTCCCGCCGACGGTGCCGAGTTGACACCGAACGTCGTGATCTCGCCGCTGGTCGGCACCGCCGACTGTTACCGGCTGGGCTATGGCGGCGGGTTCTATGACCGGACCCTTGCCGCGGCAGCGCCCCGGCCGTTGGTGATCGGCGTGGGCCATCCCGCTGCCCGAATCCCCACGATTTATCCGCAACCTTTCGACATTCCGATGGATGTCGTGGTGCTGGGCGCGCAGGACGTGACACGGCGCAACGCTCAGCGGCCCCCTGAAGCGTCCGTCGCCGACCACAGCTGGAACGGACCGGTCAGGGACTGACGTGCGCCCGGATCAGCGCCCCTCGAACTTCGCCGGCCGCTTCTCCATGAATGCCACGACGCCCTCGCGGAAATCCCGCGTCTCGCCGCACGCGCCCTGAAGCTTCGCTTCCAACTCCAGTTGCGCCTCCAGATCATTGGCGAGAGAGCCGCGCAGCGCCTCTTTCACCTTGGAATAGGCCACGGTCGGGCCTTGCGCCAGCTTGGCGGCGCGCGCCTTCCAATGCGTCTCGAACGCATCTTCGGGCACCGCCTCCCAGATCATGCCCCAATCGGCTGCCGCGCGCGCGCTGACCGGCTCGGCGAAAAGCGCGGCGCCCATCGCGCGGGCATAACCCACCTGTCGCGGCAGCCAATAGGTGCCGCCAGCATCCGGAATCAGCCCGATCCGCGTGAAGGCCTGCAGAAAGCTCGCCTTTTCCGAGGCGATGACCACGTCTGCCGCCAGCGCCAGGTTGGCCCCCGCGCCGGCCGCCGCGCCGTTGACGGCCGCGATCGTCGGGATCGGGCAATCGTAGATCCGCCGAAGCATCGGGACATATTCGTCGCGCAGCGTGCGCTCCAGATCCAGCGTCGCGGCATTGCCGCCATCGCCGAGGTCCTGCCCCGAGCAGAAGGCCCGGCCCGCGCCAGTCATCACCAGCACGCGCGCCTTTTCCTCTGCAATCCGCAGGGCGTGGGTGATCTCGGCGCGCATCTGGCCGTTAAGCGCGTTCATCACCTGCGGCCGGTTCAGCGTCAGAACCGCCACGTCATCCGCGATGTCCAGCAATATGGCCTGGTATTCCATGGCGTCCCTCTCCCTCTCGGCTGTTCCGGCCAGCATAGGCGCAAGTTCGGAACAGAAAAGCGGAACGCCGGGTCACTCGCCCATGATTTCCTTCAGCCGCGCGGCCTCGGCTTCGCTCAATGCCTCGCGCGGCTCCTCTGCGGCGCGCCGCCGGCCACGAATATAAACCGCGCCGATCCCCAGCGCGATCAGCAGCATGGCCGGCCCGGCGATCCACAGGATTATGTTGGCGCCCTTGGTTGTGGGGTTCAGAAGCACGTATTCGCCATAGCGGTCGACGATGAACTGCACCACCTCTTCGTCGGTATCGCCGGCCTTCAGCCGTTCGCGCACCAGAAGGCGCAGGTCCTTGGCGAGCGATGCGTTGGATTCGTCGATCGTCTCGTTTCGGCAGACCAGACAACGCAACCCTTCCGAAATGTCCCGCGCACGGGCCTCCAGCGCGGGATCCTTGAGCATCTCGTCCGGCTCCACCGCGAAGGCGGGAACCGACCAGATCAGGGCGAGGATCAGCAGCAGGCGCTTCATCGTAATCACTCCGCCGGGACCGCGCCGGATGGCGCGGCCTTCCGTGCTCCGGCGGCGACGCGATAGCGCCGATCCGACAGGCTCATCAACCCGCCGAAGGCCATGATGATCGCGCCGACCCAGATCCAGTTGGCGAAGGGCTTGACATAAGTCCGGACTGCCCAGCCGCCGTTGTCCTGCGGATCGCCGATCACCAGATACATGTCGCGCAGAATGCCGTTGTGGATCGCCGCCTCGGTCGTGGGCATCCCCGCCACGGGGTAGAAGCGTTTCTCCGGGAACAGCTCATAAAGCTTCCGATCCCCCTTCCACACCGACATGGTGCCGCGCGTGGCTTCGTAGTTGGGGCCGCGCAGTTTCTCGACATTGTCGAGCGAGACGCCGAACTGGCCCACCTCGAACCGCTCGCCGACCTGGGCCACGCGGATATCCTCTTGCTGCCAGGCGGTAAGGGCGGCGATGCCGAAGATCGTGACGCCGAAGCCGGCATGGGCAATCGTCTTGCCCCAGTCACCGCGCGGCAGGCGCAGCGCCCGGCGGGCGCGTTCGGCCGGTGTGCCGC
>JBAVQZ010000450.1:0-1539 GCA_049694515.1 Paracoccaceae bacterium
GGACGGCCCCGCGCGGTATCGAGAACATGTGTCGTCAGATAACCTCCGGTTTCGGACATGCGCGTTTCCTCCGCAGTTCGATCATTCTCCGATCTGGATTGCACGGATCGTAGGGTTTTGGCGAGCCGCGTATATACCCGGAGGTCTTTCAGAAATTATTTGAAAAAAATGCAGTCCGACCTGCCCTACAAATCCGGGATGGAAAGAGGAGACGCTAGGGTGACGCGATACCCCCGTGACATGCAGGGCCACGGCGCCAACCCGCCCGATCCGCGCTGGCCCGGCGGCGCGCGGATCGCCGTGCAATTCGTCATCAATTACGAGGAAGGCGGCGAGAACAACATCCTGCACGGGGATGCGGCCTCGGAGGCCTTCCTGTCCGAGATCGTCGGCGCCGCGCCATGGCCGGGGCAGCGCCACTGGAACATGGAATCGAACTACGAATACGGCGCCCGGGCCGGCTTCTGGCGGCTGCACCGGCTGTTCACCGGGGCGGGCGTTCCGGTCACGGTCTACGGCGTGGCGACCGCGCTGGCCCGCTCGCCCGCGCAGGTGGAGGCGATGCAGCAAGCGGGCTGGGAGATCGCCAGCCACGGGCTGAAATGGATCGAATACAAGGACGCCGCGCCCGAGGCCGAACGCGCCGACATGATGGAGGCGATCCGCCTGCATACCGAGGTGACGGGCGAGCGCCCGCGCGGCTGGTACACCGGGCGTTGCTCGATGAATACCGTTGCGCTGGCCGCCGAAGAGGGCGGCTTCGGCTATGTCGCCGATTCGATCGCCGACGATCTGCCCTACTGGAGCCGCGAAGGTGGGCGCGACCAGCTTGTCGTGCCCTACACGATGGACGCCAACGACATGCGCTTCGCCACGCCGCAGGGCTTCAACTCGGGCGACCAGTTCTTCGCCTATCTGCGGGACAGTTTCGACGCGCTCTATGCCGAAGGGGCCGAGGGGCGGGCCAAGATGATGTCCATCGGCCTGCATTGCCGGATCATGGGCCGCCCGGGTCGGGTTCAGGCGCTGCGGCGTTTCATCGAGTATGCCAAGGGGCACGCCGATGTCTGGTTCGCCCGGCGTATCGAGATCGCCGAGCACTGGGCCGCGCATTTCCCGCCCCGGCAGTTCGAGCGCCCCTCCAAAATGCCGCGAGCGCGGTTTGTCCAGCGGTTCGGCGGTGTGTTCGAGCACTCCCCCTGGATCGCCGAGCGGGCCTTCGAACTTGAGCTGGGCCCGGCGCATGACACCGCTTTGGGCGTCCATTCGGCCCTGGCCCGCGCGTTCCGCAGCGCAAGCACGGAGGAGCGGCTGGGCGTGCTGAAAGCCCACCCCGACCTTGCCGGCAAGCTGGCGGCCGCGAAGCGGCTGACCGCGGAAAGCACCTCCGAACAGGCCAGCGCCGGGCTGGACGCGCTGACCGATGCCGAGCGGGCGACCTTTACGGAGCTGAACGACGCCTACACCGCGAAGTTCGGCTTCCCCTTCATCATCGCCGTGCGCGAGCACGACAAGGCGGGCATCCTGTCCGCGTTCCGC
>JBAVQZ010000451.1:0-4902 GCA_049694515.1 Paracoccaceae bacterium
GCGATCCACCTGACGAACCCCAAGGCGGTGTTCTTCTGGGGTTCGGTCTTTGCCGTGACCCTGCCCGCGGGCGCCGGCCGGGGCGACATCATCGCGCTGTTGGCTGTCTGCGCAGGGGTCTCGGTGACGATGCTCACGGCCTATGCCCTGATCTTTTCCACGCCGCGCGCGATGGCATTTTACGGCCGCGCGCGCCGTTGGTTCGACGCGGGCTTTGCGGCGATTTTCGGCGCGGCCGGCGTTGGCGTGCTGCTGGCGCGAATCTGAGGGCGATCATGATCCTCGGCATCGGCACCGACCTGTGCAACATCGAACGCATCGAGCGCACGCTCGACCGCTTCGGCGACCGTTTCCGCAACCGCGTTTTCACCGATATCGAGCAGCGCAAGGCCGAGCGGCGCGCCGACACCCCTGGCACCTATGCCAAGCGCTGGGCGGCGAAAGAGGCGTGTTCCAAGGCGCTGGGCACCGGGCTTCGCATGGGCATCGCCTGGAAAGACATGGGCGTGGCCAACATTCGCAGCGGCCAGCCCGTCATGCACCTGACCGGATGGGCGGCCGACCGGCTGGAGACGATGACGCCCCCCGGTCACAAGGCCGTCATCCATCTGACCCTGACGGACGATCACCCATGGGCCCAGGCCTTTGTGGTGATCGAGGCGTTGCCGCTGACTTGACTCCCCCACGCCGCCCGCCCATGAAGCGGGGGACCAAAAAACAGGCGGGACGGGCTTCATGTCGAGCAAGACGAAACACGACGGCGGTATCGTGGAAACGATCAAGACGATCGTCTGGGCACTGCTTATCGCGGGGGTGTTCCGGACGCTCTTCTTTCAGCCGTTCTGGATTCCTTCCGGCTCGATGAAGGATACGCTGCTGGTCGGCGACTTCCTGTTCGTCAACAAGATGGCCTACGGCTACTCGCAATATTCCTGTCCCTTCGGCCTGTGCCCGTTCCAGGGGCGGATCTTCGCCTCGGACCCGCAGCGCGGCGACGTGGTCGTGTTCCGCCATCCTGCCAACGGCTCGGATTTCATCAAGCGGCTGATCGGCCTGCCGGGCGACCGCATCCAGATGAAGAACGGCGTGCTCAATATCAACGACGAGCCGGTGAAGATGGAGCCCGCCGGCATCTTCACCGAACCCTTCACCAAGCAGGGCCCGATGGGGTATTATCCGCGCTGTTCCAACAGCCCGGTCGGCGAGGGAGGTACCTGCGAAAAGCAGCGGTTCACCGAAACCCTGCCCAACGGCGTCAGCCATGACGTGTTGAACGTGGCCGACGGTCTGTCGGCCGATAACACCAAGGTGTTCACGGTGCCGGAAGACCAGTATTTCTTCATGGGGGACAACCGCGACAACTCCGAGGACAGCCGGTTTTCGGTGGTCAGCGGCGGGGTCGGATTCGTGCCGCGCGACTATCTGATCGGGCGGGCCGATCGTATCATGTTCTCGTCGGCCGGCCGCTCGTTGTTCTTCTTCTGGACATGGCGCGCCGACCGTTTCTTCAAGGCGATCGAGTGAAGCTGTCGGCGGAACTGAAATCCTTCTCGGCGCGGCTGGGACACAGGTTCGACCGGCCCGAACTGCTGTTGCGCGCGGTCACCCATTCCTCGATTTCGTCGCCGACCCGGCCGGATAATCAGCGGCTGGAGTTTCTGGGCGACCGGGTTCTGGGGCTGGTGATGGCCGAGGCGCTGCTGGCGGCCGACAAGGGCGCATCGGAAGGGCAGCTCGCGCCGCGCTTCAACGCACTGGTCCGCAAGGAGGCCTGCGCCGACGTGGCCCGTCAGATCGACCTTGGCGCGGTGCTTAAACTGGGCCGGTCCGAGATGATGTCGGGCGGCCGCCGCAAGGAGGCGCTGCTGGGTGACGCGATGGAAGCGGTGATCGCGGCGGTCTATCTGGATGCCGGCTTCGAGGCGGCGCGCGAGGCCGTCCTGCGCCTTTGGGGCGAGCGCATCGCCACCGTCGAGGCGGATTCGCGCGATCCGAAAACCGCGCTTCAGGAATGGGCGCAGGCCCGCGGACAGACCCCGCCGAGCTATGTCGAAGTGGCCCGCAAGGGACCCGATCACGCGCCGGTCTTCACCATCGCCGCGCGTCTGGAGAGCGGCGAGGAGGCCCATGCCACGGCCGGGGCGAAACGGCAGGCGGAACAGGCCGCGGCACAGGCGCTGCTGCAAAGACTGGAGGCCGGGGATGGCTGAGACGCGCGCGGGCTTCGTTGCCCTGATCGGTGAGCCCAACGCCGGCAAATCCACGCTGCTGAACCGGATGGTGGGGGCCAAGGTCTCGATCGTCACGCACAAGGTGCAGACCACGCGCGCGCGCATCCGCGGTGTGGCGATGGAAGGCGACGCACAGATCGTTTTCGTCGATACGCCGGGGCTGTTCCGCCCGCGTCGCCGGCTGGACCGCGCCATGGTCGCGGCGGCCTGGGGCGGGGCGGCGGACGCCGATGTGGTGGTCCTGCTGGTCGAGGCGCATCGCGGCCTGACCGAGGGCGTGCAAACCATCCTGGAGGCGCTGCACGAACGGGCCGTGCCGGGCCAGACCGTGGCCCTGGCGATCAACAAGATCGACCGGGTCAAGGCCGAGGTGCTGCTGGAACTGTCTAAGAAGCTGAACGACGCCTATCCGTTTTCCGAGACCTTCATGATCTCGGCCGAGAAGGGATACGGCGTGGAGGATCTGCGCAAATGGCTGGCCGCGCAGCTGCCAGAGGGGCCGTGGCTTTATCCCGAGGATCAGATCGCCGACCTGCCGATGCGGATGATCGCGGCCGAGATCACGCGCGAGAAGCTGACCCTGCGGCTGCACCAGGAACTGCCCTATCAGTTGACCGTCGAAACCGAAAACTGGGAAGAGCGCAAGGACGGATCGGCCCGGATCGACCAGGTGGTCTATGTCGCCCGCGAGGGGCACAAGGGCATTCTGCTGGGCCACAAGGGCGAGACGATCAAGGCCGTGGGCCAGGCCGCGCGGGCGGAGCTGGAAGAGTTTCTCGGCCGCAAGGTGCACCTGTTCCTGCAGGTCAAGGTGCGCCCCGGCTGGCTGGAGGAGGCGGAACGCTATGGCGAGATGGGCCTCGATTTCCGCGAGGGGGACTGACCCGGCGGCGCGCCTGCGGCGCAAGACCCCTTTTCTGCCGAGGGGCGCTGCCCCTCGGGCTCCCCGGGATATTTCCGCGGAAAAGAAGCCGGGGGCGGCATGGCGCGGCTGACCAGCGATTTCTGGGTGCGGGCATACTTGAACCGGCTACGTCTGGCCGACATTCCCGCATTCGTCACCGCGCGCGGCGACGCCACGGCCGGGTCCGTGCTGGTGAAGCTGAACACGCTGGACGGGCAGGCCCGCGCGTTCCAGCGCAGCTTCGACCTGACGACCGGCGAACGCGCCTGGATGGTGCTGGCCGAGGGCGACGAGGCCGAGGTCGATGCCTCCATCGCGCGGCAGCGCGGCTTCGACCCCGATCTGTGGGTGATCGAGGTCGAGGACCGCGCCGGGCGGCATCTGCTGGACGAGCCGGGCCTTTCGTGACTTTCTGTCGGTCATGACCCCTGCAGGGTGGCACGCATGATTGAATGGCGGGATCAGGGGGCGCTCCTGAGCGTCCGGCGGCATGGAGAGAGCGCGGCGATCGTCGAGGTTTTCACCGCCACGCACGGCCGCCATGCCGGCGTGGTGCGCGGCGGCACCAGCCGCAGGATCGCGCCGATCCTGCAACCCGGCGCGCAGCTTGACGTGACCTGGAAGGCGCGGCTGGACGAGCACTTGGGCAGTTTCACGGTAGAGCCCGTCCGCTCGCGCGCGGCGGCGGTGATGGGCGACCGGCTGTCGCTGGCGGGGCTGAACGCGGTGACGGCGCTCTTGTCCTTCACCCTTCCCGAGCGCGAGGCGCACCCGGCGCTTTACGCGCGCTCGATCACCATGCTGGACTTGCTGGGGCATGCGGACGCCTGGCCGCTGGCCTATCTGCGCTGGGAAATGGCGCTTCTGGAGGAGATGGGCTTTGGTCTGGATCTCACGCGTTGCGCCGTGACAGGCAGTCGGGACGATCTGGCCTATGTCTCGCCCAAGACCGGCCGGGCGGTCAGCGCCGAAGGCGCGGGGGAGTGGGCCGACCGCCTGCTGCCCCTGCCGCAATGCCTGCTGGGGCAAGGGCCGGTCGAAGGGCCGGAGATCGGCGAGGGTCTGCGCACCACGGGCCATTTCCTGCGCACATGGCTGGCCCCGGCGCTGGGCGAGCGTCCCTTGCCCGAGGCGCGGCGGCGTTTGGTGGATCTGCTGGCGCGGCAGGGTTAGCCGTTGAACGTCACCGGCGGCAGCGCGCGGCGATCGACCGAAAAGCTGAAGAGGTCGGGGCGGGAATAATGCCCCGTCACGTCCAGCGACCGGCGCGCGCGGCGTGCGGCCTCGGGGTCGATCTCGGCATAGAGTATGTCCGTGGAGCGGTTGAGAGGCCCCGCGGCGATGCCCCCCATCGGCTTGCATACCACCGCGTCGCCGTCATTCACCCATTCGTCGGGGTCGAACAGCGTGTCGCGCTGGGGGAAGTCGTCGGGCACGTCGCCGCCCTGCATCGCCGTGGCGGTGCCGATCACCCAGCAGCCGCCCTCCTTCGCGATGTGGCGCATGGTGGCGATCCAGCTTTCACCTGCGTCCCAGGTGGGCGCGACCCAGACCTCGACATCCTGCGCGTAGAGGGCGTAGCGCGACAGCGGCATGTAATTCTCCCAGCAGATCAGCCCGCCCAGCCGGCCAACGGGCGTGTCCACCACCCGCAGGCCCGAGGCGTCGCCCATGCCCCAGACCATGCGCTCGGGGTTGGTGGGCATCAGCTTGCGGTGACGGTTCAGGATCGTGCCGTCGGGGCCGATGACGACCATCGTGTTGAAC
>JBAVQZ010000452.1:0-1921 GCA_049694515.1 Paracoccaceae bacterium
CGGGCGGCGTCGGCGGGATCTCGGCCAAACCTTCGGTCAGCGCGGTGAAATAGAGGCCGGTGCCGCCGACGATGATCGGCCGCTTTCCGACGGCCAGGAGCGGCGCCACGTCGCGCAGCCAGTGGCCGACCGAATAATCGCCCGCCCACGGCACGTGACCGTAAAGCCGATGCTCGGCGCGCGCCTCGTCCGCGTGCGTCGGGCGGGCGGTCAGCACGCGCCACCCCTCGAACACCTGGAGTGCATCGGCGTTCACGATCACGCCGCCCTGTCGGCAGGCCAGCTCCAGCGCCAGCGCGGATTTGCCGCTGGCGGTCGGGCCGGCGATCAGCACCGGGAGCTCGGAATCGGTCTGGGGCAGGGTCGTCACGTCGGGCGGACCTCGTTTATATGCGTTGAACCTTGCCCGCTTTTCCGACATTTTGCGGCCAACGCCAAGAACGGACCGGGGATGACCATATGAACGACGCCAATGCCGACAAGCCGAGCCCCGCCTATAGGCGGGTGCTGCTGAAGATTTCGGGCGAGGCGCTGATGGGCGATCAGGGCTACGGGCTGAACCCGCCGACGGTCGAGCGCATCGCCCGCGAAGTCAAATCGGTTCACGACATGGGCGTCGAGATCTGCATGGTTATCGGCGGCGGCAACATCTTCCGCGGGCTCCAGGGCTCCGCACAGGGGATGGAGCGGACCACCGCCGACTACATGGGGATGTTGGCCACCGTTATGAACGCGCTGGCCATGCAGTCGGCGCTGGAAGGCATGGGCGTGCATACCCGCGTCATCAGCGCGATCCGCATGGACGAGGTTGCCGAGCCCTATATCCGCCGCCGCGCGGTGCGCCACCTGGAAAAAAAGCGCGTCTGCATCTTTGCGGCGGGCACCGGCAATCCCTATTTCACCACCGACACGGCCGCCACCCTGCGCGCCAACGAGATGGCCTGCGAGGCGATCTTCAAGGGCACCAAGGTGGATGGCGTCTATGACAGGGACCCCGTGAAATTCGCCGATGCGAAACGGTATGAACAGATCAGCTATGACGATGTTCTGGTGAAGAACCTCAAGGTGATGGATGCCTCGGCCATCGCGCTGGCGCGCGACAACGACCTGCCGATCATCGTGTTCTCGCTGGACGAGCCGGGCGGGCTGCGCGGCATCCTTGCCGGGCAAGGCACCTATACAATCGTGCATAATTGACGCTATAGAAACCAGCACCGGGCAAGGGCGGCGGACGGGCCGCCCGATGACAGGAAGAGAGTGAAGGGCATGGCCGACGAAGACCTCGAGATCGATCTGGACGACCTGAAACGCCGGATGGAGGGCGCGATGGCGTCGCTGAAGCAGGAATTCGCCTCGCTGCGGACCGGGCGGGCGTCGGCCTCGATGGTCGAGCCTGTGATGGTCGATGCATACGGCGCGCCGACGCCGATCAACCAGGTGGGGACCGTCAACGTGCCCGAGCCGCGCATGGTCACCATCAACGTGTGGGACAAGTCGCTTGTCCAGAAGGTCGAGAAGGCGATCATGGAAAGCGGGCTGGGGATCAACCCGCAGACCAACGGCACCATCATCATGCTGCCGATCCCCGAGCTGAACGAGGAGCGTCGGCGCGAGCTGAGCAAGGTGGCCGCGCAATATGCCGAGCACGCCCGCGTTGCGATCCGCAACGTCCGGCGCGACGGCATGGACCAGCTGAAAAAGGCGAAGGCCGCCGGGATGGGCGAGGACGACCACAAGATCTGGTCGGACGAGGTTCAGGACCTGACCGACAATTATATTCACAGCGTCGATGCGGCGCTGGAGCACAAGCAGCAGGAGATCATGCAGGTTTGACCGCTCGCATGGTCGGGAAGGGGCCCGTTTTGGCCGCCAAGGACACAAGACAGGGTGGACCGGCCCATGTTGCCATCATCATGGACGG
>JBAVQZ010000453.1:0-6874 GCA_049694515.1 Paracoccaceae bacterium
CCGGCCTCTGGGCCGCAGGTGCTGCTACGATGACGGCCGCTTCGGCCATGGCGCAGAATGGGCCCGACGGGCTGAAAATCATTGGTCAGCCGGTTCAGGGCGGCGTGAACTTCCAGCCGGCGGGCACGGAACTGGCCAGCGACATCCACAGCCTTGACCATATGCTGCTCTATATAATCGGGGCGATCACGCTGTTCGTCGTGCTGCTGCTGGCGACCGTTATCCTGCGCTACAACCGCAAGGCAAACCCGAACCCTGCCAGCTTCACGCACAACTCGCCGATCGAGGTGACGTGGACGGTGGTGCCGATCATCATCCTGGTGTTCATAGGGGCGTTTTCGCTGCCGGTCCTTTTCAAGCAGATGGAGATTCCGGACGCCGACGTGACGGTGAAAATCACCGGGTATCAATGGTTCTGGGGCTACGAATACCCCGATCACGATTTCAGCTTCGACAGCTACATGCTCCAGAAGGATCAGCTGGCCGACAACGGTTTCACCCAGGACCAGTACCTGCTGGCCGCCGACACCGCGATGGTCGTGCCGACCGGAAAGAACATCGTCATCCAGGTCACCGGTGCCGACGTGATCCACTCCTGGACCGTTCCGGCCTTCGGCGTGAAGCAGGATGCGATCCCTGGACGCCTGGCCGAAATGTGGTTCAAGGTGGACGAGGGCAAGGAAGGTATCTATTTCGGCCAATGTTCCGAGCTCTGCGGACAGGGCCACGCCTATATGCCGATCATGGTCAAGGCGGTGTCGCAGGAAGACTACCAGAAATGGCTGGACTCCGCGATCAAGCAATACGCCGGCACGCCGCGCAGCGTGAAGGTCGCATCGGCCGAGTGAGGGCCAAGAGGGCGGGAGGCGCGGACAGCCGCGGCCCCGTTCCTCACTGGAGGACAGTATGACCGACACCACCACCGTCTTCGAGCAGAGTCCCGAGGCCGGCTTCGGCGACTACGTGGCGCTGCTCAAGCCGCGCGTGATGTCGCTTGTCGTATTCACGGCGCTGGCCGGGCTGCTGGTGGCGCCGGTGGCGGTTCATCCGATGGTGGTCTTCGCCTCGATCCTGTTCATCGCTATCGGCGGCGGCGCCTCGGGCGCGCTGAACATGTGGTGGGACTCCGACATCGACGCTGTGATGCGCCGCACGCGCGGCCGCCCGGTGCCTTCGGGGCGTGTCACCCGCGAAGATGCGCTGGCTCTCGGCGTCGGCCTCAGCGGCTTCGCCGTCGTCATGTTGGGCCTCGCGGCCAATTGGTTCGCCGCCGGCTTGCTGGCCTTCACCATCTTCTTCTACGCGGTCGTCTATACGATGTGGCTGAAACGATCGACGCCGCAGAACATCGTGATCGGCGGCGCGGCCGGAGCCTTTCCGCCGATGATCGGCTGGGCCGTGGCCACCGGGGGTGTAAGCCTGGAAAGCGTGCTGATGTTCGCGTTGATCTTCATGTGGACACCGCCGCATTTCTGGGCGCTGGCACTGTTCATGAAAGACGACTACTCCAACGCCGGCGTGCCGATGCTGACCGTGACCCATGGCCGCCGCGCGACGCGGGCGCACATCCTGGCCTACACGTTGATGCTTGCCCCTGTCGCGCTCGGTATCGCGGCCACCTCGATCGGCGGGCCGGTCTATCTGGCCGCCTCGCTTCTGCTCAACGCCGGCTTCATTCTGGGCGCGTGGCGCATCTGGCGCCGGGACGAGGTCGCGGCTGAGGCTGACCATTATTCCGTCGAGAAAAAGGTATTCCGCTTCTCGCTGTCCTATCTTTTCCTGCATTTCGTCGCGCTGGTGGCGCAGGCGGCGCTGGCGCCCTATGGGCTGGGAGCATGGTGATGGCTGCGTTCCGCGAGGATCACGAACTTCACAAACGCCGCTTCGGGCGCAACCTGGGCGTTTTCCTGGTGCTTCTGGCCTTCGTGTTCATCGTTTTCGGCCTGACGGTCGTAAAGATCTCGAACGGCAACAAGATGCAGGCGTTCGACCACGAATTGCGCCCCTCGCTCGAGCCGCGGAACCAGCAGGAGCAGGGACAATGAACCCGGACGGCAAGAAGAAGACACTGGCGATGACACTGGGCGTGGTCGTGTTCATGGGCGTGATGGCCTGGGCGGCAGTGCCGCTTTACGACCTGTTCTGCCGTGTCACCGGATATGGCGGGCGCACGGCCGTGGCCGCGTCGGGCGCCCACGAGGTTCTGGACCGTACGATCAAGGTGCGCTTCGACGCATCGCTTGAGCGCGGTATGCCGTGGACCTTCAAGCCGGTGCAGCGTGAGATGGAGTTGAAGATCGGAGAGACCGGCCTGGCTTTCTATGAGGTCTACAACCCCACAGACCGCCCGGTGACCGGCACGGCGAACTATAATGTCGCGCCGTTCTCCGCCGGCAGCTATTTCGCCAAGATCGCCTGTTTCTGCTTCAACGAGCAGGTGCTCCAACCCGGCGAGCGGGCGCAGTTGCCGATCACCTTCTACATCGACCCGGCGATCGTGGACGATCCCGAGGCGAAATACGTGAAGACCATCACGCTGAGCTACACCTTCCACGAATTGCAGACGTCGGAAGGCCGGGAGCGCAAACAGGCATCGCTGGCGGCGCAGGGTGCTGCTATGGTAACAGACTGACGGAACGTCATCACGAGGGAGCGTAAGACGAATGGCGCACGAAAAACAACATGACTATCATATCCTGAACCCCTCGCCGTGGCCCATCATGGGCGCGGCCGGCGCGTTCATCATGCTGTTCGGGGCGGTGTTCTTCTTCCATGGAAGCGGTCCCTGGATCCTTCTGATCGGTTTGGCCATCGTCGCGTACGTTATGTATGGCTGGTGGTCGGACGTGATCACCGAAAGCCGGGTGGGCGATCACACGCCGGTCGTGCGTATCGGCCTTCGCTACGGCTTCATCCTGTTCATCATGTCCGAGGTGATGTTCTTCGCCGCGTGGTTCTGGAACTTCTTCAAGCACGCGATCTATCCGATGGGACCGGACAGCCCCGCGGTGGACGGGCAGTGGCCGCCCGCGGGGATCGAGACCTTCGATCCTTGGCATCTGCCGCTGATCAACACGCTGATCCTGCTGTGCTCGGGGGCCGCGGCGACCTGGGCGCACCACGCGCTGGTGCATGAGAACAACCGCAAGGACATGCGCAACGGCCTGATCCTGGCGATCCTTCTGGGGCTGATGTTCACCCTGTTCCAGGCCTACGAATACAGCCACGCGGCCTTCGGCTTCTCCGGCAACATCTATGGCGCCACGTTCTTCATGGCGACCGGCTTTCACGGCGCGCACGTGATCATCGGCACGATCTTCCTGTTCGTCTGCCTGCTGCGGACGATGGCCGGCGATTTCACGCCCGAGCAGCACGTCGGCTTCGAGGCGGCGGCATGGTACTGGCACTTCGTGGACGTGGTGTGGCTGTTCCTGTTCGGCGCGGTCTATATCTGGGGCGGTTGAGTCCCGCCGCGGATTGCATTCCGCGGTGAAAAGGATCAGGTAAGGCGCGGGGAATCCCCCGCGCTTTTCACTTCCAACCAGGGCCCGCGCGATGACACGACGCATGATCGCCCCGATCCTTTTCGGCATCTTCGGTATCGCGGTTCTGATCTGGCTGGGCGTCTGGCAACTTCACCGTCTGCAATGGAAAGAAACGATGCTGGCCGACATCGGCGCGCGCATCACCGCTGCCCCGGTGGCGCTGCCGGCGTCGCCCGATCCCGTCCGTGACCGCTTCCTGCCGGTGGAGGCCAGCGGCACATTGGGCGCGGAACTCAGGGTGCTGACCAGCGTCAAGCAGGCCGGACCGGGCTATCGCATTCTCAACGTGTTCGACACGGGCGGCCGACGCGTCCTGTTGGATCGCGGTTTCATGTCCAACAGGGTGAAGGAGGGGCCGCTGCCCGAAGGCCCGGTACATGTCATCGGCAACCTGCATTGGCCCGACGAGACAGACAGCTTCACGCCGGACCCGGAGATCGACAAGAACCTGTGGTTCGCGCGCGACGTGAGCGCGATGGCTGATCAGATGGGCACCGAGCCGGTCCTGATCGTCGCGCGCCGGATCGACCCGCCCAGCGACACGATCAGCCCGCTGCCGGTGGACACTTCCGGTATCCCGAACAACCACCTGCAATACGCCATAACCTGGTTTCTGCTGGCCGTCGTCTGGCTGGGGATGACAGGCCTGTTGCTGTGGCGTATCAGGCAGAGAGCGGATTGAGGACGGCGCAGATGCGGTATGTTTCCACCAGGGGCAAGGCCCCGGTCCTGAGTTTCGAAGAGGCGATGCTGACCGGTCTGGCGCGCGACGGCGGGCTTTATGTGCCCGAGACGATCCCCGCGATCAGCCATGACGAGATCGCCGCGCTGGCCGGGCTGAGCTACGAGGATGTCGCGTTCCGCATCATGCGGCCCTTCATCGGCGACGCCTTCACCGACGACGAATTAGCGGCCATCATCGCGCGCGCCTACAAGGGCTTCGGCCACGCCGCCCGCGCGCCGCTGGTGCAACTCGGCGCAAACCACTTTCTGCTGGAACTGTTCCACGGTCCGACACTGGCCTTCAAGGATTTCGCGATGCAGCTGATCGGCCAGCTGTTCCAGGCCGCGCTGGAGCGCTCGGGCCAGCGGGTGACGATCGTCGGCGCGACCAGCGGCGACACCGGAAGCGCCGCGATCGAGGCGTTCCGGGGGCTCGACAACGTGGATATCTTCATCCTCTTCCCCGACGGCCGCGTCTCCGAGGTGCAGCGCCGCCAGATGACCACGCCGACCGAGGCGAATGTCCATGCGCTGGCCGTCGATGGCGATTTCGATGCCTGCCAGGCCGCCGTCAAGGACATGTTCAACGATTTCGACTTCCGCGACAGCGTCGGGCTGGCGGGGGTCAACTCGATCAACTGGGCGCGGGTGTTGGCGCAGGTCGTCTATTACTTCACCGCCGCCGTGTCGCTGGGCGCGCCGCATCGCCCGGTCCGCTTCACCGTGCCCACCGGCAATTTCGGCGACATCTTCGCGGGCTCTGTCGCCCGCTCGATGGGTCTTCCGATCGAGCGGCTGGTGATCGCCACCAACCAGAACGATATCCTGCACCGCGCGCTGACCGAAGGCCGCTATGTGACCGAGGGCGTGACCCCCTCGATCAGCCCGTCGATGGACATTCAGGTGTCGTCGAATTTCGAACGGGCGCTGTTCGATGTCTACGGGCGCGACGGCACCGCCGTGGCGCGCCAGATGGAGGCGCTGAAATCCGAGGGCGGCTTCCGCATCAGCCAGGGCGCGCTGGAACGCCTGCGCGAGGTTTTCGCCTCGGGGCGCGCCTCGGAGCAGGAGACCTCTGCCACGATCCGCGCCACCCAGGCCGCCACCGGCGAGCTTCTTTGCCCGCACAGCGCCGTCGGCGTGAAGGTCGCCCGCGAGCATCTGCACGGGAATACCCCGATGATCACGCTGGCCACCGCGCATCCCGCCAAGTTCCCCGATGCCGTCGAGGCGGCAACCGGGATACGTCCGGCCCTTCCCAAGCGGATGTCGGACCTGTATGAGCGGAAAGAACGTTTGTCGCGTGTCGCCAATGATTTGCGCGCGATCGAGGCGTTCATCATGGAAAGGCGATCTTCTTGAGCGTAGAACTGCACCGGATGTCCAATGGGTTCCGCATCGTCACCGAGTCGATGCCGGGCATGAAATCGACCGCGCTGGGCCTTTGGGTCAGCGCCGGCGGGCGTCATGAGCGGATCGAGCAGAACGGCATCGCCCATTTCCTGGAGCACATGGCATTCAAGGGCACGCGACGGCGCAGCGCGCTTCAGATCGCCGAGCAGATCGAGGATGTGGGTGGCTATATCAACGCCTATACCTCGCGCGAGGTGACGGCCTATTACGCCCGCGTGCTTGAGGCGGACGTGCCGCTGGCGTTGGACGTGATCGCCGACATCGTGCTGAACCCCGTGTTCGAGCCCACCGAGATCGAAGTGGAGCGCGGCGTCATCCTGCAGGAGATCGGGCAGGTGATGGACACCCCCGACGACGTGGTCTTCGACTGGTTGCAGGAGGCTGCGTTCCCCGAGCAGGCGCTCGGCCGCTCGATCCTGGGTCCGTCCGAGAGGGTCAGTGCCTTCTCGCGCGACGACCTGTTCGGCTTCGTGCGCGAGCATTACGCGCCCGACCAGATGATCCTGTCGGCCGCCGGCGCGGTTGACCATGACGAGATCGTGCGCTTGGCCGAGGCACTTTTCGGCCACCTGGAACCCGCGGGCGTCGATGCCGCCAGCCCGGCCCGGTTCGCCGGCGGCGAACGCCGCGAGGTGCGCCCGCTGGAGCAGGTGCATTTCGCGCTGGGGTTCGAAAGCCCCGGCTACCGCGACCCGGAAATCTACGCGGCGCAGATCTATGCCAGCGCCCTGGGCGGCGGCATGTCCTCGCGCCTGTTCCAGGAAGCGCGCGAGAAGCGCGGCCTCTGCTACACGATCTTCGCCCAGGCCGGCGCCTATGCCGATACCGGCATGATTACGCTTTACGCGGGCACTTCGGAACGGCAGCTTTCCGAACTCACCGACCTGACGATGTCCGAGCTTGCCCGCGCCGCCGAGGACATGACCCCGGCCGAGGTGTCGCGCGCCCGCGCGCAGATGAAGGCGGGGCTTCTGATGGGGCTGGAAAGCCCGTCGGCGCGCGCCGAACGGCTGGCCCGTTTGCTGGCGATCTGGGACAGGGTTCCGGACCTGGAAGAGACGATCGCGCGCATCGACGCGGTGACCACCGGTGACGTGCGCGATTTCGCCGCGCGCCTCGTCGGCCGCGGGCAGGCGGCGCTGGCGCTTTACGGTCCCGTCGGCAGCGCGCCGGATTTGGCCGCGCTGCAAGGC
>JBAVQZ010000454.1:0-2482 GCA_049694515.1 Paracoccaceae bacterium
CCGCTGACCTCCGCCGCCGGGCCGGGCGACAGGGACAGGTCGCCGCCCACCCGGAAGCCTGACGGCCCCGCCTGCCCCCGGATCGCGGCATAAAGCATCGGGCCGTCGGGCAGGTCCAGGATCAGCATGTTCATGACATCCCCGGAAAAACCGCTTGCATCGTCCAGGGCGGACACGCCCGAAACACCGCCCTGCGGTCCCAGTTGCAGCGCCGGCAATGCCTGATCCAGCCGCCCGGTGGGGACCAGAAGCGTTTGCTCGGCCACGTCCAGCACGCTCAGACGCACCGGCCCGCCCAGCACCGCCGACCGTGCAGAGAGGGAATGCTCGTCGATCAGTTCCGCATCCTGGCCGGGAGCCAGGCGAAAGACGCTCATGCCGCCGCCGGCACGGCTTGCCGAATAAAGGTAGACCTCGGATCCGGCAGCGCGGACCTCCAGATCCGAAATCCCCGCGCCATAGATCATTTGCACGCCCGAAAGCGTGCTTTCATGCACCAACCCGTCCACCCCTGGACCTCCTGAAAAGCCTTGCACCCCCGTGCAGGATCAGGATGCGGCCGACGGGTTAACGGGGCCTCGCCGCAATGTGGCACAATCAGGCCCCTTACGGAAAATTGCGCCTATCCGGTTCCGGTGACGTTTCAGCGCCCGCGGCGTTCCCGCCAAAGGGTGAACAGCCCGGCGCCGATCACGATGGCAGCGCCGATGGCGACGTTCGCCTCCAGCGACTCGTGAAACACCGTCAGCCCGATCGTCGAGGCGAAGACCAGCTGCAGATAGGCGAAGGGCTGCACAACGCTGGCCTCGGAGACCTCGTAGCACTTGATCAGCGTGAAATGTCCCAGCGCCCCGGTGATGCAAAGCAGGCCCATCCACAGCCAGTCGCCCGGCGTCATCGGCTCCCACCCCCAAAGGCCGACCGCCGTCATCGCCACCGCGCCCATCGTGCCCGTCCAGAAAAAGCTGGTGGCCGCGCTGTCGCGGCGCGCGGCAAAGCGGGTCAGCAGCCCGTAAAGCGCGAACATCAGCGCCGCGGCAAGCGGGATCAGCGCCGCGGCCGAGAAGACGTGAAATCCGGGCTCCAGGATGATCAGGACCCCCAGGAATCCCACGCCGATCGCCATCCAGCGGCGCCAGCCGACCCTCTCGCCCAGCACCGGCCCGGAAAGCGAGGCTATGAGCAGCGGGTAGCTGGCGAAGACGGCGTGGCTTTCCACCAGGCCCAGCGCCACGAACCCGGCCACCATGACGCAGACCTCGAATGCCAGCAGAAGCCCCCGAAAGATCTGCAGCACCGGCTGCGTCGTGGCTGCTGCGGCGCGCACGCCGCCCGCCTTGCGCGCGCCGACCACGATCACGAAGGCGGCGAAGAACCAATAACGGATCATCACCACCATCAGCACGTTGTATTGCCCCGCCAGGTGACGCGAGATGCCGTCCTGCATCGCGAAGATGAAGGTGGTCGCGATCATCAGCAGGATGCCGAGACGGGTGTTCTGTTCCTTCAAACCGTCAGCCTTCCGGTGGTCATGTGACGTTTGCGGCCGAAACCGGGCCGCCGCTCGATCCCGAACCCCGCATCGGCCAGCGCGCGCCGCACATCGCCCGCGGCGCTATAGGTCGCCAGCGTGCCGCCGGATCTGGTGTGCCGCGCAACCTGTTCCATCAGGGATGCTTCCCAAAGCTCGGGGTTGCGCGCGGGGGAGAAGCCGTCGAGGAACCAGGCATCGGCCCGCCCGTCCCAGCGCGGCAGGGTCTCGCGCGCGTCGCCGGTGACGATCTCGGCGATCAGCCCCTCCATCTCGATCCGCCGCTCGCCCCGTTCCCAGGCCGCCAGGAACGGCCCGGCAACGGCCTTCGCCTCTGGAAACGCGTCAAGTGCGCGGGCGATCTCCGCCGCCGTCATCGGGTAGGCCTCGAAACTGCTGAAACGAAGCGCGCCCGCAGTACCGCTCGCCCGCCAGGCGATCAGCGCGGCCAGCATGTTCAGCCCGGTGCCGAAGCCCAGTTCGGCGATGTGAAACCCCGGCGCGAAGCGCGCGGGCAGGTCGTTGCCCGCCAGAAAGACGTGCCGCGTCTCGGCCAACCCGTTCTCCAGCGAGAAATAGGGGTCGTCGAAACGGCGCGACACCGGCGTGCCGCCGTCTTTCCAGTCTAGCTCTGCCTGCTGGCCTGTCGTCATCGGATACCTTACACGAGGGCGCGAACGGCGCGACAATGCGGAAGGGCGCGTGGAATGGCAACTCCGGATCTGACGGTGATGGGGGCGGGCATATTCGGCCTCTCCATCGCTTTCGCCTGCGCCGAACGGGGCGCGCGCGTGCGCGTCATCGAAAAGCGCCGCGTCGGTGCCGGGTCCAGCGGCGGCGTCGTCGGCGCGCTGGCCCCCCACACCCCCGAACGGTGGAACGCGAAGAAGGCGTTCCAGTTCGAAAGCCTGATCATGGCCGAGGCGTTCTGGGCGCGGGTCGGGGCGATCT
>JBAVQZ010000455.1:0-1573 GCA_049694515.1 Paracoccaceae bacterium
GCCATCGCCCCGGCAAAAAGCACCGCCGCACTGGCCAGCGCGGCCGGCCTCATCCGATCCGCCCGCCCGGCGCGAAGGCGCGGCCCCGCCTCACCCCAGGCTCATGCTGGCTGCGCTTTCCGGCAACTCCTCGTCGAAGCAGCGCTGGTAGAACTCGGCCACGGTCTGGCGTTCCAGCTCGTCGCATTTGTTGAGGAAGGTCAGCCGGAAGGCATAGCCCACGTCGCGGAAGATCGAGGCGTTCTGCGCCCAGTTGATGACCGTCCGCGGGCTCATGACCGTGGAGAGGTCGCCATTCATGAAGGCGGTGCGCGACAGGTCGGCCACGGTAACCATCTGGCTGACGATCTTGCGCCCCTTCTCGGTGTTGTAGGTGGGGTTCTTCGACAGCACGATCGCCGTTTCGGCGTCATGGCTGAGATAGTTCAGCGTCGCCACCATGCTCCAGCGGTCCATCTGACCTTGGTTGATCTGCTGGGTGCCGTGATAAAGGCCCGTGGTGTCGCCCAGGCCCACGGTGTTCGAGGTGGCGAAGATGCGGAAACAGGGGTGCGGGGTGATCACCTCGTTCTGGTCCAGCAGCGTCAGCTTGCCGTCCACCTCCAGCACACGCTGGATCACGAACATCACGTCGGCCCGGCCGGCATCGTATTCGTCGAAGACGATGGCCGTGCGGTTGCGAAGCGCCCAGGGCAGGATTCCCTCCTGGAACTCGGTCACCTGCTTGCCGTCCTTGAGTTTGATCGCGTCCTTGCCGATCAGGTCGATCCGGCTGATATGGCTGTCCAGGTTGACCCGCACGCAGGGCCAGTTCAGGCGGCTGGCGACCTGTTCGATATGGGTGGACTTGCCAGTGCCGTGATACCCCTGGATCATCACCCGACGGTTGTGGGAAAAGCCCGCGAGGATCGCCAGGGTAGTGTCCGGATCGAACTTGTAGGTGCTGTCGATCTCCGGCACCCGATCGGTCCGGTCAGGGAAGCCTTTCACCACCATTTCGGTGTCGATCCCGAAAACCTCGCGGACCGAGATCTCTTCGGTGGGTTTTGCGTTCATGTCCATTGCGCCGTCCGCCATTGTCGCCTCGTGTTTCGGGCAGAAGATTAGGTCTGTGTCTGTCAAAGTCGATTTAGTGGATCATATCGTGCCGGGGTGCAAGGGGCACACCGGCAGGCGGCGACGCTCCGCGCGGGCGCATTCATGCTTTTCAAACGGCTGCGGGGATGCGTATCCTGCCCGCAAGGGACGGGACAGATCGGGCATATGGCGACACGGGCACAGATTGAAACGCTGATCGCACAGGTCGGGCTGCGGAACCGCGCGGCCTTTTCCGAGCTTTATTCGCACACCTCGGCGAAACTTTTCGGCGTCTGCCTGCGTATCTTGAAGGATCGCGCCGCCGCCGAGGATGCGTTGCAGGAGGTTTTCATCAAGGTCTGGCACAATGCCGACCGGTTCAGGGCGGGCGGCTACAGCCCGATGACATGGCTGATAACCATCGCGCGCAACCATGCGATCGACCGGATCCGGGCGGCGCAGGCCGCCTCGGGGGACATCGAGGAGGCTGCCGAGC
>JBAVQZ010000456.1:0-2029 GCA_049694515.1 Paracoccaceae bacterium
GTTTCGGGCCGCGTGTCCGAGGCCGAGACACAGGCCTGCCGCTGCCCCACCATCACCCGCAGGCCGATCTCGGTCCCTTCGGAGCGTTCGGCCTGTTCCAGCGCGCCGGTCCGCACGTCGATGGCGATCGAGGTGCCTTCCACCGCGATGGCGTCGGCGGCGTCGGCGCCTGCCTTGCGGGCGGCGTCGAGAAGCTGGGCGGTGAGCGGGGCGAGGGTGTCGGGCATATGCTATCCGGAAGTTGCGGCTGATGCTTTGCACCTAGTCCGCGAAAACGCCCCGTGCAAGCGGCACGGGGCGTTCCTGGGACCGCGTTGGCGCGGCGGCGGTTATTTCAGGCGCTGGCCGTTGGCCAGGACCTGCCCGTCCTCGGTCACGGAGATTTCCGAGACCAGCGTATCCGCGCCGTCGCCGGGGCGGGCGAAGAGGCCCAGCATCATGCGCGCGCCCTGCGCCTGGTCCTGCGGCAGCAGGCCCATTTCGACCAGCTTGTCCATCAGCGTGTTGGCGCCGACCAGTTTCAGGTTGGCCGTACCGGTGGGGGCGGGCATTCCGTCGAAGGTCGTCAGGTCGGTGTTGTCGAAGGTGAACGCCCCGTCGCCCGTCAGCGAGGCGCCCGCGATGGTGAGTTCGAGATCGTTGATGTCGAGCGACTGAAGCTCGCCCGGCGGGCTGTCGAGGTTCTGCGTCGCCTGCGGGTCCATGATGTCGACCAGCCACCGGCCCTTGCCGGACAGGTCGATAACAAGGTTGGCCGGGTCATGCGGCAGGGCGCCCATCGGATCGAACATGCCCCAGAGCTGGTCGCTGACCTTCACCCCCTTGAGGCGGGTGAGCAGGCCGAAATCGAGCGCATCGTCGCTTTTCGCGACGGGCATGGTGAACTTGAACGCCGTTTCCGCGATCTGCGCGGTCAGCTCGGGCAGCGGGATCGACGAGCCACTCATCGTCAGCGAAGTGCCGGTCTGTTCGGCGCCGTAGGACATCGTCTTGCCATCCATCCTGATTCCGATGGAGCCGTCGTCGGCCGAACCTTCGGCATGGGTCGTGCCGCCCTTGTCGTTGACGTCGAGGGTGTAGCTGGTGGCGCCGTGGCTGAAATTGGCGTTCATGGCGAAGCCTTCCTTCAGCATGTTCGCCATGTCGTTCATCTGCATGTCCGCGGGCACGGCCGATTTGGAGGCGCTTTTCAGATCCGCCATCTCGACCCGGCCGCTGGCGTCGCCGCTGCCGTCCGGGGCGGTCAGCGCGAAGTCCACGGTGGCCTTGTCGGCCGTCATGGTGGAGGCGATGTCGCGCAGGTCCCCGCCGGTGACGGCGTAATTGGCCGCCAGAGACGCGAGCGCGACGGTCAGGCTCAGATCCACCGGCTTGCCGTCTACGACCAGTTTCGTGACCTCGAACGACACGTTGTCGGAGGTGCTGTCATAGGCCGAATCGCCGGGGCTGCCGCTGACGATGGTCGTCAGCCCGCTCTGGTGGAGCATCATGTCGGCCGAGACGGTCTCGCCCTGGGCCGGGTCCATCGTGATGCTGAGCGGGAAGTCCGCCGGAAGAACGATCTCGACCGTGCCGTCCCCGAGCTCTTTCAGCGCGATGTCGCACATCGTGCCGGACAGTGTGCCCTCGGGCGTGTCCACCGCGATCTTGAGGTCGCTGACGGTCATCGTGTCGCCCGACATCGAGGGGTTGCCGCTGATCGTCTGGCCATAGTTTTCGCCGACGGACCGCATGTCGTCCCAGACATCCTGCGCCGTAATATCGGCGGCCGCGCCGTTCGCGGACACGGTCCCTGCCAGGACGGCAAGCGTCGAAATCGACTTCCAGTGTTTCATGATGCGCCTTTCCAAGCTGAAATTGTTTCTCGAAACCTTCGGCTTTCGCACCGGCGGGGTCAAGGGCATGATGGCTCTGGCAATCACGTCGCGGCGCAGGTTACCAAGAGGCCAAAGAGGAGGGATGACAATGGCGGAGATGAGCGGAAAATCCGTGCTGATCACGGGGGCCAGCCGGGGCATCGGTGCGGCGG
>JBAVQZ010000457.1:0-3308 GCA_049694515.1 Paracoccaceae bacterium
CGCCCGGACCTCTCCCGGCGAGACTGCCGCCAAACTGCCTGCCGCCGCCCCCGAGCAACCCGAACCGATGGAGCGGATCTTCGCCGATTTCGAGGCGATCGTCCCCGATGCCATGACCCATTGGCAGCATCCGCGCTTCTTCGCCTATTTCCCCGCCAACGCCGCACCTGCCTCGATGCTGGCTGAACAACTGGCCAATGCCATCGCCGCGCAATGCATGTTGTGGCAGACCGCCCCCGCCGCCACCGAGATCGAGGAGGTGATGATCACCTGGTTGCGCGACGCACTGGGACTGGCGCCGCATTTCACCGGCACGATCCACGACAGCGCGACCACCGCCACCCTTTCGGCCGTCCTGACGATGCGCGAGAAGGCGCTGGAATGGCAGGGCAATACGCAGGGTCTGTCCGCCCTGCCCCGGCTGCGGCTTTACGCCAGCGCGCAAACGCATTCCTCGGTCGACAAGGCCGCCCGCATCGCCGGAATCGGGCAGGAGAACCTCGTGAAAGTGCCCACCGGACCCGATCACGCGATGGACGTGGCGGCACTGGACGCCGCGATCCGCGCGGACCGCGAGGCAGGCTTCCTTCCCGCAGGGGTGATCCTGTGCGTCGGCGGCACCTCGATCGGGGCAAGCGATCATGTCGGCGAATGCCTGAAGGTGGCAAAGGCGCATGGCCTTTACACCCATGTCGATGCCGCCTGGGCCGGTTCCGCGATGATCTGCCCCGAATTCCGACCGCTCTGGGACGGCGTGGACGGGGCTGACAGCATCGTGTTCAACCCGCATAAATGGCTGGGCGCGCAGTTCGACTGCGCCGTGCAGTTCCTGGCCGATCCCGCGCCGCAGGTCCGCACACTGGGCCTGCGCCCGGATTACCTTGAAACGCTGGGCCGCGACGAGATCACCAATTTCAACGAATGGACGGTGCCGCTGGGCCGCCGATTCCGCGCGTTGAAGCTGTGGTTCACGCTGCGCGCCTATGGGCTGGAAGGGCTGCGCGCGCGCATTCGAAATCATGTGGCCTGGGCCGGGGAGCTTTGCGACGCGATCGCCCGCCTGCCTGATTTCGAGATCGTAACGCCACCCGCGCTGTCGCTGTTCACTTTCCGCTACCGCGACAGCGACGCGGCGACCGAGGCGCTGCTGACCCGGATCAACGATGACGGGCGCATCTATCTGACCCAGACGCGGCACGACGGAAAATTCGTGATCCGCCTACAGGTGGGCCAGTTCGACACCACGCGCGAGGACGTCATGACCACGCTCGACGTTCTGCGCGATCTGGTGGAATAGGCCGGGCCGCGGTAAGGGCGGCCCGGCCTGAAATATTCGTGCAGGCCTTCCTCAGAAGTGGAAGGTCGCGCGCGCGGCGAACGTGGTGGCCTCGATATCGTTGCCGGTGCCGTTGAAATTGTCGAAACGGTGGTACAGCAGTTCTCCACCGACGCCGAACCGGTCGGTGACCATGTGTTCGGCGCCGACGCCGACCAGATAGCCATTGTCGTTTCCGGCATTCTTGACGTCGGCATAGGCCACGCCGGTGGTGCCGTAGATCAGTGTCCGGCCCAGGTCGTAACCACCCCGCAACTTCAGGCGGGAGATGCTATTCACGTTGTCGCCATTCAGGTCGATGTTCGTTCCGTCGATATCAACCTCGCCACCCAGGACGAACCGGCCGAAGTCATAGTTGTAACCGGCGTGGATGCCGCCAAGCACGCCGTTGCCGTCGGCATTGGTGTTCTTGGTGTTGATATTGCCATAGCCGAGCTGGGCACCGACATAGCCGCCGGTCCAGTCCCAGCCGGTCATCACCGGCGCGGGCGCCGGGCTCATCACCACCGGTTGCTCCGGCGGCGGGTTCATGTTCCCGGCCAGGGCGGGGCTGGCCGTGAGCGCGAGGGCCGCAAATGCGTTAAATATCTTCATGTCGCTCTCCTTCCGTCGTTTGACGAAATATTCCGATGTCGGTCGGGCGCTGTTTCGTCCGGCCTCATTCCACAACAAAGAGCGGTCGGGCAGGGATACAAGGGCTACACGCAGGCGTGATCGGGAATGCGGCAAACCTCTGCCAATCGGGGAAATTTTCCCCCTGAAAATAGGCGGCTTTCCGCCCGTTCCGCGCTTTTCCGGTTCCCGCGGCCGAGTTCGCGCAACTGTGACCGCGCCGGGCCGGGCTGGACAGGGGCCGGTCTTGCGGATTATTTGAACGCACGTTCATTTCAAGGGAGGACCGCAATGCAGATCGCCGACAGCAAAGCCATCATCACCGGGGCTGCGTCGGGCCTGGGAGAGGCGACCGCACGCGCCTTCCGCGCCGCCGGGGCCGATGTCACCATCCTGGACCGCGACGCCGACCGCGGCCGGGTGGTGGCGAACGAGATCGGCGCCGGTTTCCAGGAGGTCGACGTCACCGACGAGGTTTCCGTCGCCCATGCCGTCACCGGGGCCGCCGCCGCGATGGATGGGTTGACGGTCTGCGTCAACTGCGCGGGCATCGCCACCGGCGAAAAGACCGTCGGGCGCGAAGGGCCGCATGCGCTTGCCAGTTTCCGCCGCACCATCGACATCAACCTGGTCGGCACCTTCAACGTCCTGCGGCTCGCCGCCGCCGAGATGGCCAAGGGCGAACCGGATGCGGACGGCGAGCGCGGGGTGATCATCAACACCGCCTCCGTCGCGGCGTTCGAGGGGCAGAAGGGCCAGGCGGCCTATGCCGCGTCCAAGGCCGGGATCGCCGGGATGACCCTGCCGGTGGCGCGCGATCTTGGCGGGCTTGGCATCCGGGTGATGGCGATCGCGCCGGGCATTTTCCGCACCCCGATGCTGGAAGGGCTGGGCGAGGAGATCATGAACGGGCTGGCGGTGGACGTGACCTGCCCCAAGCGCCTGGGCGATCCTGCCGAATACGCCGCGCTGGCGCGTTTCATCGTCGAATGCGGCTATCTCAACGGCGAGGTGATCCGCCTGGACGGCGCGCTCAGGATGCCGTGATGCCGCTGCAGAACCGGGTTCTTCCCACGGGTGAAATCGTCGTCCACCCCGCCCGCGCCGATTTCATGGGCAATCGCGGGATCCTGCATGGCGGGAACCGCCAACTCGGCACCGCGCGGTGGCGGCACAAGACCTGGATAACCTGCCTTCTGTCCTTCAAGGGGCGAAAGCGGGTGCCGATGACGCCCGGCCGCTATACCGAGCTTTTCTTCCTCGACGAGGCGGTCGCGCTGGCCGCCGGGCATCGCCCCTGCGCCGAGTGCCGCCGGGCCGACTTCCTGCGGTATCGCGATGCCTGGCAGGCGGCCACCGG
>JBAVQZ010000458.1:0-6303 GCA_049694515.1 Paracoccaceae bacterium
CCGTCGCAACGAAGACCGCACGGCCGGCGCCTTGTGGCTCCCACCGGAAGTGCATCCGGACGAGGAGCGCCTTGTCTCATGCTTTGAAAAGACAGTCGCTTTGGATCAACACGAGGCGCTGTTCTCGATGTTCGGACAGATCGGCGCCATCCAAACCGATCGGGCGCCGCCGCTTGAACTGTGCGCCGACAACGCCCAGATGCCAGAGCCACTCAGGCCGCGGCGGGCGGACGGGGGCAATATGGGAACTCCTGCGTCTTTCCTCGTCTGGGTCTTTGCGGCCAGAAAGACCGTATCCAATATGGCTTTGATCACGACCGGCAGATCGAGGTTGAGGCGATAGCGCACCCATTGGGCGTCCCGGCGGTCAATGACCAGACCGGCATGTTTGACCTGAAGACCTCAGGTCAGGAGATGCCGGCCGGCGTCGGTCAAAGCCAAATGGCACACTCCACTACTCAACGTTTCCAGTGCGTTGGGGCGTCCCAGAATCGGCGCTCGGCTTCGGCCCGGGCCGCTTCCCGTGTCAGGCCGATGTCCTTCAGAAGGTGATCCGGCAGATCACGCAGATGGCGCCGCTGGCGCGCGAGGGCGGTCATGAGAAAAATGCGGTCGAGAATCCGACGTCCAAAAGAATGCCGGTGTTTCACGGCACGACTTCGGAGTGTTTGGGGACTTTTCGTAATTGCTGGCATATCGTCCTCGCGTGGTTGGGTGTCGCGGAATTCGCACGGCTTTCGCCGGCCGCGCATACGGGATCTAGACCAAGACGACATCTGTGGGTGAGTTGCGGTTCTGACAAAAACGGGCGAAATCCGCCATGCATGGGCAGATTTTCGACAAGCGACGTGGAAAGGCCGCGGGCGAGCGGTCGAACCGGCTACCGCTTGAGGATTGCCGCAAACCGTTGGCGGTAGCGGGCCGGCGTGATGCCGACGCGGCGCTTGAAGAGGCGGCGGAAGAAGTTGGCGTCCTCGTATCCGACCTCGACCGCGACCATCTCGACCGGGGTCCGGGTCGTCTCCAGAAGGTGTTTCGCCTCTTCTATGCGGAGGGTCTGCACATATTCCATCGGCGAATAGCCTGTCGCCGCGCGGAATCTGCGGATGAAAGTGCGTTCGCTGAGACCTGAGTGGTCCACCATCCGCGCCACCGGGTTGGCCAGGTGGTAGTTGTCGGCGATCCAGGTCTGGAGCGCCGCCACAACGCCGTCGTCGTGTCTTCTCGACTTTTTGGCACCTGCGAAGGGCAGTTGCCCCTCGGAGTGGTCACCGAGCAGGAATATCTTGGCGATCCGCACGGCCTCGGCGCTGCTGGCGAGTCGCGCCACGAGGTATAGCGCCATGTCCTCCCAAGAGGTCGCGCCGCCCCCCGTGACGATCTGGTCGCCCGGCCCGGTCGGGACAAGGATTTTCTGTGGCACCAGCCGGATCTGCGGATAGCGCGACCGCATGAAGTCCACCGTGGACCAGTGCGTTGTCGCCTCAAGGCCGTCAAGCAATCCGGCCTCGGCCAGAACCGTGGTGCCGGTGCAGACCGAGCAGAGGATCGCACCGGCCGCGTGCCGCTCTTTCAGCCAGTCAAGCTCGGTCCGCCAGATGGTGGGCAGGTCGGACGGGTCCGGGATCGCGATATCGGTCACGATGATCACGTCGGCCTCGTCCAGAGAACCGTTGGGCGTGATCGTGAATCCAAGCGGGTTGGGGATCGGTTCGCAGCTGCGCGCGACAATCCGGGGCGCCAAGGGACGGGTATCTGACGGCTCGCCCGTCAGTTCCTCCCACGCGAGGCCGACCGAGGCGAATACCTCGTAGAGCCCGAACAGCGCTGCCGGCGTGCTCTGCGGGAGCGCGAGGATCGAGATTTTCGGGGCTTGCTGTGCGTTTTCGTGGGCCATGTCCGAGTTTGGCGGAATCAGCATGTTCCTGTCGAGTCCCGCACTTATGCGGATTGTCCTTGCGACGTAGATCGAAGGTATCGGAACAGGAGAGATCAAATGAACGAGATGACGAAAGTTGAAAACCCGGCCGTTGCCGAAGCCTTTGCCGAGCAGGTTGCATCGGTCATCAATCACGGAGCGATCGCGGTGATGATGTCGATCGGTCACCGGCTGGGACTGTTCGAGACCCTGGCGGGCCGCGACCCATCCACCAGCGCCGAGATCGCGGGCGAGGCAGGTCTGGCCGAACGGTATGTTCGCGAGTGGCTGGCGTCGATGGTGACGGGTGGTGTGGTGCGGTACGACGCCGCGACGGCGCGATACCACCTTCCGTCCGAACACGCGGCTTGCCTGGTGAAGGGTGCGCCATTCGGCAACCTCGCGGTTTTTGCCCAGCATGTCGCCTTGCTGGGCCAGATGCAGGACGCGGCGCTGGGGTTCTTCGAGACCGGCGAAGGGACGCGCTACGCGGATTATCCGTGCTTTCATCAGGTCATGGCGGAAGACAGCGAGCAGTCGGTCGCGGCGGCGCTGAACGACACGATCCTTCCGCTGGCGGACGGGCTGGGGGCGCGGCTGCGCAAGGGGATCGACGTGCTGGACGCCGGCTGTGGTCGCGGGCTCGCGTTGATCGAACTGGCGCGGTCATTTCCCGAGAGCCGCTTCGTCGGCATGGACCTGTGCGAGGATGCGATCGCCTATGCCCAGCTTGCGGCGCGGAATGCCGGACTGTCGAACGTCACCTTCGAGGTGCGCGACCTCACGGGGTACTGCGAACCGGATCGTTTCGACCTGATCACCTCCTTCGACGCGGTGCACGACCAGAAGGACCCGGCAGCGCTGGTCCGGGGGTTGCGCGGCTCGCTGAAGCCCGGCGGCGTTTACATCATGCAGGACATTGGCGGCTCGGCGCGGCTGGAGAACAACGTCGATTTCCCGATGGCCTCGCTGCTCTACGCGATCTCCTGCCTGCACTGCACGCCGGTGTCACTGGGGCAGGGGGGCCTCGGACTTGGCACGATGTGGGGATGGGAAACTGCCGAATCCACGCTGCGTGACGCGGGTTTTTCCGCGGTCGAGCGGCATGTGCTGCCGCACGATCCGATGAACGTCTGGTTCATCTCCCGCGGCTGATCCACGGCACACTGCAACCCCGTGACTTTCCGGGCCGGACGCCATCCGGCCCGCAGGTAACCTGTCAGCGCACGAAATGTCCCGGCCAAGGGACCGCCTTCCGGAGAACAACATGCAAACTGCCACTGCGACCCGGCCTGGGGTCGGAAACAGATACTCTTTTGCCATCTTGAACGGCTCGCGACAGGAGGTCGGCGGCATCCTGCGCCTCGCGGCACCAGTGGCCGCGCTTGCGCTCGTGAACATGGCCATGAGCGTCACCGACACGCTTATGGCCGCCTCCCTGGGGGCGGAGTCGCTTGCGGCAACCGCGGTGGGAAGCGACTTCTATTCGTTGGTCTTTTACCTTTCGGTTGGAATATTGGGCGGTCTTGCGCCGCTCTATGCGGCGGCACATGCATCCGAAGATGCAGACCTGCTGCGGCGCCTGCGCGGCTCGGGATGGTTCATTGCGGTCGTGATCGGGGGGCCGGCCATCACTGCAGTCTGGTTTTCCCCCGACTACCTCTACCGAATCGGGATCGCGCCCGCGTTGCTCGAACGCGGCGACGGATACATCCGCGCTATGGGACTCACGCTGGCGCCGATGATCGCGGCTATGGTCCTTCGCACGCGCCTTACCGCGAGCGAGCGCGCCGGTTCGCTGCTCTGGATCACGGCGACCGCCGTGCCGATGAACGCGGCTCTGAATTACGTGTTGATGTTCGGCGTCGCCGGCTGGCCCGGGCTCGGCATCACCGGGGCGGGGGTTTCGTCGTTTGTGGTCGCCAGTTTCACGGCGGCCGGTTTTGCGTGGCTCGCAGCACGCAACGGCGATCGCGGCATGGCCACCCGGATTGATTGGGTGCAGGTTCGGGAAATTCTGCGCGTCGGACTGCCGATCGGCGTGGCAACCGTGTCGGAGGTCGGACTGTTTCTCGGTGCGACACTTTACGTCGCCACCATCTCGGTTCCCGACGCCGCTGCTCATGCGCTGGCGATCCGAACCGCCGGCGTGGTCTACGCGATCTCGATCGGCCTTCAGCAGGCTGCGCTTGTCCGCCTTGCGCGCGCCGCGGCGGATATCGGGCGCCACCGTGCGATCATGGCAGGCGCTCTTGCCCTGGCCGTCGTCGCCGGTGTCGTCATCTTTTCCGCGGTCTTGACGCTGGCCGGCTCATTGCCGACGGTTCTGCAAGCCGGAACGTCCGGAGCGGACGCTGCGCGCATCGCCGCACAGCTTCTGGTCCTGCTGGCCCTTTCGGAATTGGTCACGCCCCTGGGCGCGGCGTCGGCCGGCCTGCTTCGGGGACTTCGTATAACCCGACCGGCGATGATATTCTCCCTGGCAGGAAACTGGCTGATCGCGGCTCCGATCGCCATCTGGCTGTCATCGGTTCACGGGATGGGAGCACAGGGCGTCTGGATAGGCCTGGCATTCGGACCCTCCGTGGCTGGTATTCTCACGGCTGCCAGCCTTCGCCGCCACTGGACGAACGTGGACAGAGCCCCAGCCGCGGCGTCCCGCTGACATCCTCAGGCGCATCCGTCGAAACAAGCCGGTCCGGCCATGCAAATCCAATCCGCGAAAAGGAAAGGGAAACACATGATAAAAAAGACATTCATTCTGATCTACGCAGGCGGCGCGTATCTGCTCGCCCTCGCCAACATCGCGTATATCGTGGGCTTTCTCGCCGATTTCGGCGTCCCGAAAGGGATCAACGACGGTACGCCCGGCTCGGTCTGGATCTCGATCGGCATCGATCTCGGGCTGATCTGGCTTTTTGGCCTGCACCATTCCGCGACGGCGCGGCGGCGGTTCAAGGCGCACTGGACCCGAATCGTGCCACCGGCGCTGGAGCGCGCAACGTATCTTTACATGACGGCCATTGTGACGGGCCTTCTGATCTTCTTCTGGCAGCCCATCCCGATTACCGTCTGGTCGGTCGAGAACGACTTGGGCTACTGGAGCATCTGGGCAGCCTATCTCGCGCTCTGGGGAATGATGTTCTCGGCCACGTTCCACTTTGGTCACCTGGGCTTTTTCGGCCTGGCACAGGCATGGTCGCGAATAACCGGCCGGGCGCAGGCCGAGGGCGCATTCTGTGCGCGCTGGCTCTATGGGATCGTCCGGCACCCGATCAGCCTCGGCTGGATGCTGGCGCCCTGGCTGACGCCGCACATGACCGTCGGGCAGATCACCTTTGCCATCGGGGCCACGGGCTACGTGCTCATCGCCACCGCGTTCGAGGAGGCGGACCTGATCGTCGAACTGGGTGATGTCTACCGTCGATATCGCTCCAGCGTGCCCGCGTTCATTCCGCGACTGGGGTTGCATCGGCGCGATGAGGGCGACGACACGGCTTTGAGGTCCGATGCCGACTGACCGTGCATGTCGCATCGACACGACGATGCCAGCCGAAACGCAGGCAGCAAGCAGTTTCAAGGGGATATCCGAATGGCAAGTTGCAGAAAAATCGTATTTCCCCGAGGCTGCTGCACAGGGGCGGGCGGACCCGCTGTCTGGCCCTCGTTCCGTTGCCCGGGCGCTCAAGTCACCGACGGCGGGAAATTCGACCGGCGCGGCGTCTTGAAAACATGGTTGGCCGGAAGGTTCCGGCTGCTGGAGATATTTCCGGCGGAGGGACCGTGTCACGGCTGGGGGACAGATCGAAGCGAACGACAAGGCGCGAGCCGGGGACCCATATTGCAGCCCTGTCTGGATGGTTTGGAAAATCGTGTGCGGCGAGCATCATCCTGTCTCGGCGGCAGCCCTGCTTGATTGGCCGAACCGGCTGTTGGTCATGTGTGCGACCCTTTCGCGACTCTTGTATCGCAGGATGTGTCGCACAAAGACTCCTGACCATCTGCTCGGTCAAGACCCTTGATTGCGCTTGATTTTTTTGAATTGGCTCCGGCGGTAGGATTCGAACCTACGACCAATTGATTAACAGTCAACTGCTCTACCACTGAGCTACGCCGGAACGTGGGCCGGCATATAGCAACTGCCTTCGACCCCGTCCAGTGGGTTTCGCAAGAAATTCCTGTCCCGTTCACTTGCGCGAATAGAGGGATGCGATGCCGTGACCGTCCTTTGGCACGGTGAGGTTTTTATCTGAAAGGTCAATGAGATGTGCCAGAACGTTGCGCGTGGCGGCGGCCATCAGCTCGGCCGGGATGTCGGAATAGATTCGCGCGGCGATCGCGCCGGGTGTAGCCGCCCCCGGGGCGAGGCCGGCCAGGATCTGCGC
>JBAVQZ010000459.1:0-11448 GCA_049694515.1 Paracoccaceae bacterium
GCTACACCGTCCAGAAATTCTTCCCGGCCGAGGCGGCGGGCGGCACCAAGGCGCTGAGGGCCATCGGCGCGCCGATCCCTCAGGTGCGGTTCTGCCCCACCGGCGGCGTGACGCTCAAGAACGCGCCGGACTACCTGGCGCTGTCCAACACGCTGTGCGTCGGCGGCTCCTGGGTGGCGCCGAAAGATCTGGTCGAGGCCGAGGACTGGGACGCGATCACCGCGCTGGCCGCCGAAGCCGCCGCCCTGCCCCGCTGAGGCCGCGCCGCCGCCTCAATCGGAATGCGGGCGCTTGTCCAGATGCTTGCGCAGCCGCGACGGCGTCGATTTCTTCCGGCCCTTGTAAGGGTTCTTGTCGGACTGGCTGCGCAGGGTCAGGCGAATGGGCGTGCCGGGCATGTCGAAATCCTCGCGCAGCCCGTTGACCAGATAGCGACGATAGCTTTCCGGCAGCTTCTCGGGATGCGAGCACATCACGACGAATCCGGGCGGCCGCGTCTTGACCTGGGTCATGTAGCGCAGCTTGATGCGCTTGCCGCCGGGCGCAGGCGGCGGATGCACCTCGAGCATACCGGCCAGCCAGCGATTGAGCTGGGCGGTGGAGATGCGGCGGTTCCACACCTCATGGGCCTTCAGCACGGCGTCGTGCAGCCGGTCCAGCCCGCGGCCCGTCTTGGCCGACACGGTGACCAGCGGCGCGCCCCTGAGCTGCGGCAGAAGGCGCGCGAATTCCTCGCGCAGTTCCTTCAGCTTGGCCTGCCGGTCCTCCTCCAGGTCCCACTTGTTCACCGCGACCACCACCGCGCGCCCCTCGCGCTCGGCCAGATCGGCAAGGCGCAGGTCCTGCTGCTCGAACGGGATGGCGGCGTCCAGCAGGATCACCACGACCTCGGCGAATTTGACCGCGCGCAGCCCGTCGGCGACCGACAGCTTCTCGACCTTGTCCTGGATCCGGGCCTTTTTCCGCATCCCGGCGGTGTCGAAGATACGCACCGGGGTGCGCCGCCACTCGGTCCGGAGCGAGATCGCGTCGCGGGTGATTCCGGCCTCGGGGCCGGTCAGCAATCGTTCCTCGCCGACGATGGCGTTCACCAGGGTGGACTTGCCCGCATTGGGCCGGCCCACCACGGCCACCTGCAACGGGTGCGCGGAGGTCGGCTGACGGGGGGCGCCCTCGGCTTCCCCCTCCTCGTCCACGTCCACATCCGTCACCGGTGCATCTTCCGCCGCGCGTTCGGCATGGGCGTCGGCCAGCGGTGCGAGGACGCTGTAAAGCTCGTTCAGCCCCTCGCCATGCTCGGCGGACAGCCGGATCGGCTCCCCCAGCCCCAGGGCATAGGCCTCGATCACGCCGGCATCAGCGGCGGCGCCCTCGGATTTGTTGGCGGCCAGAAGGACATGCGCGGATTTCTTGCGCAGGATTTCGGCGAAGACCTCGTCGGCGGGCAGCACCCCGGCGCGGGCGTCGATCATGAACAGGCAGACATCGGCCATCTCGACCGCGCGCTCGGTCAGGCGCCGCATCCGGCCCTGGAGCGACTCGTCGGTGGCCTCTTCCAGACCGGCGGTGTCGATGACGGTGAAGCGCAGATCGCCCAGCCGCGCCTCGCCCTCGCGCAGGTCACGGGTGACGCCGGGCTGGTCATCCACCAGCGCCAGGCGCTTGCCGACAAGACGGTTGAACAGGGTGGACTTGCCCACGTTGGGCCGGCCCACGATGGCCAGGGTAAAGCTCATCTCACGCTCCGGAGCGGTTGCAGACCGCCCGCCTATACCATTCCCGCCTCAGCGGAAAGCATGGAGTTTACCATCCGCGCTGACGACATAAAGCGTGCGATTAACGATTACCGGATTTGTCGTGGCGCCGCCCGGCAGGGCCACCGACCCCAGAAGCGCCCCGCTTTCGGGCGAGAAGACCCGGATCAGCCCATCGTCCGAAGCGACCAGAAGCCGCCCGCCCGCCATGACCGGACCGTAATGGGCAAAGACCGTCCGGTGCCGCTTGGGCCGTTCCTTGGTGAAATAGGGCAGATCGACGGCCCATATCCTCTCTCCCGTCGCGGCGTCGAGCCGGACAAGCTCGGCCTGATCGGAAACCAGGAAGACCGAGCCGCCCACCGGAAGCACCGGGCTGTAGGCGCCGTTCTCGGCGGTCCAGATACGCTCGCCGCTGGACGCCGACATCGCAACGGTGCGGCCCGACTGGTTGGCCACATAGATCGTGTCGCCATCAACCACGGGGTCGCCGGTGATGTCGGTCACCTGCGCATAGACCCGTCCGCGCCGCTGGCCGGAGACCAGCGAGCCCCAGACGCGTACGCCGCTCTTGCGCAGCGTCGCCACCACTTCGGACGAGCCGAAGGGGAAGATCGCAAGGCGGTCGGTCACCGCCGGGGCGGCGCCGCCCACCAGGCCCGAGGGCGAGGGGGTGCCGGGCAACTGCCACTGAACGCGCCCGTCATCGGCCTTGATCGCCCAGGCGCGGTTGTCGCGCGAGACGACATAGACCAGCCCGTCGCGATAGGCCGGCGCGCCGGTAACGGCGGCCTCGGTCTTCTGGACCCACAGCGTCTTGCCGGTGGCCGGGTCAAGCGCCACCAATGCGCCGAAGCCCGTGGTCGCAAACAGCCGTCCGTCGCCAAAGGCCAGGCCGCCGCCGGTGGCGTCCTTGTTGTTGTCGGAGGGCGGGGTCAGGTCGGCCGACCAGAGCGTGCTTCCATCAGTGGAATGGGCCATTACCCGGCTGCGCGAATCCAGCGTGAACACGCGCCCGCCCGCGACGACCGGATCAGCGGTGATGACGTATTTCCGGCTGTCGCCGCTGCCGATTGCGACGCTCCAGACCTGCGAGAGGGAGGCGCCCAGCGCGGAATTGGCGACCAGATGCTCCGCGTTGCCGGATTTCTGCGGCCACTCGGCCAGGACTTGCGGCGCCGGCAGATTGATCGGGCGGGTCTCATTCTCGGCTGGGTCGATCGGGTCGCGGCCCGAGCCATCGCTTTTCTGCGCGGGCACATCGCCCTCGGCACCCGCTTCGACCGCGTCGCGAACGGCGTATCGCTCACCGGGAAGAATCACTTCACGATTGCCACAGCCCGCCGCCATGCCGAGCAGAACCAGAATTCCGACGCCCTGGACAAGTTTCACCGCCGCGTGCCCCTTCTGTTTGTTCGACGCGGATTCGGGCCCGCGCCCGCTGTTCCGGCGGCCTGACCGCCCCAGGTCCGTCACGCCGGTTCGGCCGTGCCCCCCAGCGCCACAATCAACTGAGTGACGCGCTGACGCAAGCCCGCCGTGGCATCCGCCGATTGCTGCGCGTCGCGCAGATGGGCGATGGCGGTTTCGGTGTCACCCTGCTCTGCCGCGACAAGGCCCAGCTGCTCCAGCGCCAGCGGCCGGAATGGCTGCCCCGGCTCCGCCAGAGGCTCCAGCGCCGCAGTGCGTTCGTCAGCGGGCATGTTGTCGCCCTGCACCAGCACCAGTTTCAGCGTGGCGAGCTGACGATAGACCGCAGGAAGTTCCATGTTTCCGGCCACCGCCTGCAACTGCGTGGCGGCCGCCTCGCGCTGGTCCGCCGAAACCTCTTCGCCCGCGGCAAGAAGCGCCACGACGGCGCCGGCCTCGCCCTTGGCGTCGATCGCGTTCAGCGCGGCGACCCGCGCGTCCGCATCGTTCTTGTCCAGCGCCTGCATCATCGCGTCGCCCAGCGCACGGGCGGCAGCGGTATCCTGAGCCTTGCGGTATTCGTTGTAGGCCGCGCCGCCGACGATCAGCAGCACCAACAGCGCCGCGATCCAGCCGTAACGGCGGAACAGCGCGAAAAGCCGGTCGCGGCGGACCTCTTCGGTCACTTCGTCGATGAAACTCTCGGGATTGCTCATGCGCCTCTCTCCACCCGGCCGGGGCTGTTCCGGGCCGTCTTACCGCACCGTGCCGCGGCTTGCCAAGCCCCCGCGCCGGCCTAACTTTCGCTTGCTTGCGCGGTCGGGCGTAAACCCATATTCTGAACCAAATGGTTCAGACGCATCCGGTCGGGCGCGGCGGTCACCGGCAAGCGGGACAAGAAACGAATGCGGATCATCTCTTTTCTGACGGCCGCCCTGGTCACTGCGGCGCTCTACCTGATGGTGATGGAGCGCGACCGCGTGCTCGCGTTCGCTGGGCGCGCGCCGGACGACGCGCCGACCGCGGAAAGCGCGGAAACCGGCGCCGCCCAGACCGCAGAACAGCCGGTTTCCGTCGTCGCGGTTCATTCGACCGCCGAACCTGTCGCAAACACGGTGCTGGTGCGCGGCCAGACCGAGGCCGCGCGGCAGGTCGATGTGCGCGCCGAAACCTCGGGCCGCGTCACCTCCGAGCCACTGCGAAAGGGCGCCTTCGTAACGGCGGGCCAGACGCTTTGCGAAATCGACCCGGGCACCCGGCAGGCGGCGCTGGACCAGGCGCGCGCGCAACTGGCCGAGGCGAAGGCCCGCCTGCCCGAGGCGCGGGCCCGGCTGGAAGAGGCGAAATCCCGGCTGGAGGAAGCGCAGATCAACGATCGCGCCGCCAGCCAGCTTCAGGCGCAGGGCTATGCCTCGACCTCGCGCGCAGCCGCCACGGCGGCGGCCGTGTCATCGGCGAAGGCCGCCGTGGAATCCGCGAACTCCGGCCTGGAATCGGCGCAAAGCGGCATAGCCGGAGCACGCGCCGCCGTTGCATCGGCCGAGAAGGAAATCGAGCGGCTGACCATCGCCGCCCCCTTCGACGGCCTGCTGGAGACCGACAGCGCCGAGCTGGGCGCGCTGCTGCAACCCGGCGCGCTTTGCGCGACGGTGATCCAGCTTGACCCGATCAAGCTGGTCGGTTTCCTGCCCGAAACCGAGGTGGACAAGGTCAACCCGGGCGACAGCGCGGGGGGAAGGCTTTCGTCGGGCGAGGAGGTGACGGGAAAGGTTACCTTTCTCAGCCGGTCCGCCGATCCGGCAACGCGCACCTTCCGGGTAGAAGTCGAAATCCCCAACGCCGATCTTGCCATCCGCGACGGCCAGACGGTCGAGATGGTGCTGTCCTCGGGCGCCTCCATGGCGCATCTGCTGCCGCAATCGGTGCTGACGCTGGATGACGAGGGTCGGCTTGGCGTGCGGCTGGTCGGGGACGCGAACCGCGCCGTATTCGCCCCGGTCAAGGTCCTGCGCGACACGCCCGGCGGCGTCTGGCTGACCGGCCTGCCCGACAGTGCCGACGTCATCACGTTGGGGCAGGAATACGTGATCGACGGCGTGCCGGTCGCCCCGACATTCGAAGAGGCCGCCGAATGACCGGCATCGTGGACTGGGCGGCCAGCCATGCGCGCATGGTCCTGGCCTTCATCGTGCTGTCGCTGGTGGCCGGGGCGCTGGCCTATGTCGGCCTGCCGAAGGAGGGCGAGCCGGATATCGAGATCCCGGCGGTCTTCGTATCGGTGCCCTTCCCCGGCATCTCGGCCGAGGATGCCGAGAAGCTTCTGATCAAGCCCATGGAAACCCAGCTTTCCGACCTGGACGGGCTGAAAAGCATGAACGCCACCGCCCAGGAGGGCTATGCCGGCGTTGCGCTGGAGTTCGAATTCGGCTGGGACAAGACCAAGACCATCGCCGACATCCGCGACGCGATGAACACCGCGCAGGCCAAGTTTCCCGACGGGGCCGAGAAATACACGATCACCGAGATCAACTTCTCGGAGTTTCCGATCATCATCGTCAACCTTTCCGGCCCGGTGCCCGAGCGCACGCTGCTGCGCGTGGCCAAGGACCTCCAGGACCGGCTCGAAGGGCTGGACCCGGTGCTGCAGGCCGGCATCGCCGGACAGCGCGACGAGATGCTGGAAGTGGTGATCGACCCGCTGCGGCTGGAGGCCTACAACGTCACCGCCGCCGAGTTGATCGGCGTCGTTCGCAACAACAACCAGCTTATCGCCGCGGGCGAAGTGAAGGCGCAGGGCGGCGCCTTTTCGGTCAAGATCCCGTCGTCCTTCGGCAGCCCTCAGGATGTCTATGACCTGCCGGTCAAGACCAATGGCGACCGGGTGGTGACGCTGGGCGATCTGGCCGACATCCGCCTGACATTCCAGGACCGGCAGGGCACAGCGCGCTACAACGGCGAGACGACGGTTGCGCTGCAGGTGGTCAAGCGCAAGGGCTTCAACATTATCGACACCGCCGATCTGGTGCGCGAAGAGGTCGCCAAGGCGCGGGCGGGCTGGCCCGCCGACCTGCGCCAGGCAGTGCATGTCGGCACCTCGCTGGACCAGTCGCGCACCGTGAAGTCGATGGTCGAGCAGCTTCAGGGCTCGGTGCTGACCGCGATCGCGCTGGTGATGATCGTCGTGCTGGCCTTCCTCGGCACCCGCTCGGCGCTGCTGGTGGGCTTCGCGATCCCGACCTCCTTCCTTCTGTGCTTCGTCCTGCTTGGCGTGATGGGGGTGTCGATCTCGAACATCGTCATGTTCGGGCTGATCCTGGCCGTGGGCATGCTGGTGGACGGGGCAATCGTGGTGGTCGAATACGCCGACCGCCGCATCTCCGAGGGCGCAGGCCCGATGGCCGCCTTCACCGAGGCCGCGCGGCGCATGTTCTGGCCGATCGTCAGTTCCACCGCCACCACGCTTTGCGCCTTCCTGCCGATGCTGTTCTGGCCCGGCGTGGCGGGCGAGTTCATGGGGATGCTGCCGGTCACGCTGATCTTCGTGCTGTCCGCCTCTCTGGTGGTGGCACTGATCTATCTGCCGGTCATGGGCGGCGTGGCGGGCCGGTTCTCGCGCATGCTGGCGCGCGCCGCCGCGCATCTGCGGCCGTTGCCCTGGCTGATGCGGGCGGCATTGGTGCCCGCCGCCCTGGCCATCGTTTTCGTCGGGGCGATGCAGATGCTCAACCCCGCCTGGCTGACGGGCGCGGCGCCGCCCTGGCCCGGTCCCGCGCAGATCGTGCCGGGCGCTGTCCTGTTCATGCTGGGCGCGGCGCTGAGTTCGATCACCCTGACCGCGGCGAAGATCGAGCACCGGCAGCGGCGCATCCACGCGGGCTATCGCCGGACGCTTTTCGGACGCTTCATCAAGCTGATCGCGGGCAACCCTGTCATGCCGATCCTGACGATCGCCGCGGTCGTCGCCTTCGTCGTGTCCGTGTTCATGTTCTATTCGGACCACAACAAGGGGGTGGAGTTCTTCGTCTCTTCGGAACCCGAGCAGGCCATCGTCTATGTGCGCGAGCGCGGCAACCTCTCGCTGGAACAGAAGGACGCGCTGGTGCAGAAGGTCGAGGATATGGTGCTGCAGAATCCGGCGGTGGAAAGCGTTTTCGCCTTCGCGGGCAACGGCGGGCTGAACCAGAACACCGGCGGGGCGGAGCCGCCGCTCGACACGATCGGCCAGGTCCAGGTGGAGCTTCTGCCGTGGGAGCAGCGCAAGGACGACCCGAAGATGGACGGCAACGTGGTGCTGGCCGACATCGAGGCGAAGCTGGCGGACATCCCCGGCATCCGCACCGAGATCCTGTCGCAGTCGATGGGCCCGGCCTCGGCCAAGCCGGTGCATCTGCGGATCAAGGGCGAAAACTGGGCCGATCTCGTGACCGCCACGCAGCGGGTGCGCGACAAGTTCGAGCAGACCCGCGGCCTGACCGACACGGAAGACACGCTGCCCCTGCCCGGCATCGACTGGCAGATCGACGTGGATGTCGAGAAGGCCGGCCTCTACGGCGCCGACGTGGCGACTGTGGGCGGCATGGTTCAGCTTGTCACCACCGGGCTGTTGCTGGACACGATGCGCGTGCCCTCCTCGGACGAGGAGATCGACATCCGCGTGCGTCTGCCCGAGACGGATCGCGTGCTCTCGACGCTCGACAGCCTCAAGATGCGCACCCCCGACGGGCTGGTACCCTTGTCGAACTTCATCACCCGCAAGCCGGTCGAAAAGCTGGGCCGCATCTCGCGCGAGGACGGCAAGCGTTTCTTCGACGTGAAGGCGGGCGTGGCAGAGGGGCTGACCAATGCAGAAGGCGCGCCGATCAACGCGACCGAACGGATCGACATGCTGACGGCCTGGCTGAACGAGGCCAAGCCGCTACCAGCCGGGGTCAGTTGGGAATGGACCGGCGATCAGGAGGATCAGGCCGAGTCCCAGGCGTTCCTCGGCAAGGCCTTCGCGGGCGCGCTGGGGCTGATGTTCATCATCCTGCTGGCGCAATTCAACAGCTTCTACAACGCCGTGCTGGTGCTGCTGGCGGTGGTGCTGTCCACCACGGGCGTGCTGATCGGGATGCTGGTGATGGGGCAGCCCTTCTCGATCATCATGACGGGCACGGGGGTGGTGGCGCTTGCCGGGATCGTGGTGAACAACAATATCGTGCTGATCGACACCTATCAGGAATTCAGCGCCTACATGCCGAAGATCGAGGCGATCGTCAGAACCGCCGAGGCGCGCATCCGCCCGGTGCTGCTGACCACGGTGACGACGATGGCCGGGCTCGCGTCCATGATGTTCGGGCTGAGCTTCGACTTCATCCATGGCGGCTATTCGATCGACAGCCCCACCGCACTATGGTGGAAACAGCTTTCCACGGCAGTGGTGTTCGGACTGGGCATCGCAACGGTGCTGACGCTGGTCTTCACGCCGTCCATGCTGGCACTGCGCGTTTGGTTCTGGGCCGGTGCCTATCGTACGGCCGCGCGGCTCAAGGCGCTGTCGTTGGGCCGGAACAGCCGCACGGCGCGCGACTTGGCGCTTGCCCGCACCGCGCGAGCGATCCCCTCGCCCGAGATCCTGTGGGGCGACGCGATGGACCCGGACGGCTTCGAGGAACCCGCCGGCGACATGCCGGAGTTGGAGGCTTTCAAGAAGGTGCTGGAGGAACGCGAGCGGGCCGAGGGCGTAGACGAGAATGGCAAGCCGCTTCGTGCGGCCGAGTGAGCGCGCGGCTCAGGCCGCGGCTTCCTCGCCCTTCTCCTCGGCCTGCTGGCGCTGCCACATCGCGGCGTAGCGCCCGCCCCGCGCCACCAGGTCCTCGTGCCGGCCGCGCTCCACGATCTCGCCGTCCTGAAGCACCACGATCTCGTCGGCCTCGACCACGGTGGACAGGCGATGCGCGATGCTCAACACGGTGCGCCCCTTGCCCATCGCCTTCAACTCGTCCTGGATGTCGCGCTCGGTCTCGCTGTCCAGCGCGCTGGTCGCCTCGTCCAGCAGCAGGATCGGCGGGTCCTTCAGCAGGGTGCGGGCGATGCCGACGCGCTGCTTCTCCCCGCCCGACAGCTTCAGCCCCCGCTCGCCCACCCGCGTATCGTACCCCTGCGGCAGGCTTGCGACGAAATCGTGGATCTTCGCCGCACGCGCCGCCGCCTCGATCTCGTCGCGGGTCGCGCCGGGCTTGCCATAGGCGATATTGTAAAGGATCGTGTCGTTGAAAAGCACCGTGTCCTGCGGCACCACGCCGATGGCGTCGTGCAGACTGTCCTGCGTCACGTCGCGCACGTCCTGGCCGTCGATCAGCAGCGCGCCGCCATTCACGTCGTAGAAGCGGAACAGCAACCGCCCTATGGTGGACTTCCCCGAGCCCGACGGCCCCACCAGCGCCACTGACCCGCCCGCCGGAACGCGCAGGCTGACGCCCTTGAGGATCGGCCTGTCGGGGTCGTATCCGAAGGTGACATCGCGCAGCTCGACCGATCCGCCTTTCACTTTCAGAACATCTGCGTCCGGATTGTCTTTCACATCGGCCGGTTGCTCTAACAAATCGAACATCTCGCCCATATCGACCAGGCTTTGCCGGATTTCGCGATAAACCGTGCCCAGGAAGTTCAGCGGCATGGTGATCTGCACCATGTAGGCATTGACCATGACGAAATCGCCAACCGTCAGCTGGCCGCTCTGCACCCCCAGCGCGGCCAGCACCATCACACCCACCAGCCCCGAGGTTATCAGGACCGACTGGCCGAAATTCAGCAGCGCCAGCGACAGCGCGGTCTTGACCGCCGCCTGCTCGTAACCCGCCATGGCGCTGTCATAGCGCGCCGCCTCGCGCGCCTCGGCGCCGAAATACTTGACCGTCTCGAAGTTCAGCAGGCTGTCGATCGCCTTCTGGTTGGCGTCGGTGTCTTGGTCGTTCATCTGGCGCCGGATCTTCACCCGCCATTCCGTGACCTTGAAGGTGAACTGCACGTAGAGCGCGATGGTCACCAGCACGATGGCCAGATACCAGACATCGAACACCACGAAGAAGATCACCGAAACCATGAGCAGTTCCAGCACCAGAGGCGCGATGCTGAACAGCAGGAAGCGCAGCAGGAACTCGACCCCCTTGACGCCGCGCTCGATGATCCGTGACAGCCCGCCGGTCTTGCGGGTGATGTGGTAACGCATCGACAGCCGGTGGATATGGGCGAAGGTCTCCAGCGCAAGCTGGCGCAGCGCCCGTTGTGCGACCTTCGCAAAGATCGCGTCGCGCAACTGCTGGAAGCCCACGTTCATCAGCCGCGCCACGCCATAGGCCACGGTCAGGCCGACCGCGCCCGCGCCCAGCATCCAGGCGGCCGATTTCCCGTCACCGGCCAGCGCGTCCACCGCCGCCTTGTAAAGCACAGGCGTGCCGACAGAGACGAGCTTGGCCAGCACCAGCGAGATCATCGCCAGAACCACCCGGCGCTTCACCCATCCCTGCCCTTCGGGCCACAGATAGGGGCCGACACGGGCGATGGTGCGCAGGGCGCGCCCGCGCTCGAGTTTCTTGATGGCGGCGTCTGTCTGGTCGGATGCCATGCGGTTCAGCCTTCGGTTCGAAACCGCGCGACCCTATGACCTGTGGCGGCGAAAGGCCAGAGCCCTACTCCACCTGCGCCGGGCGCGGCTTCGGCTCTGGCGCGGGCACGGAGAAGACCTGGCCGGGATAGATCAGGTCCGGATCGCGGATCTGGTCGCGGTTGGCCTCGTAGACCTTCACGTAAAGAATGCCCCGCCCGTAATTGCGGCGCGCGATCCCCCAGAGCGTGTAACCGGGCTGCACGGTCACGGCGGTGATGCCTGCCGGCACGGTGCCCGTGGGCGTGTCCCGCTGGGCCACCGCGACCAGTTCCTCCGGTGCCTCGCGCTTGAACGGTGTCTCGAAGCGTGAGGTCACCTTGCCTTGGGCGTCAAGCTGATCGGCACGAAGGGTATAGACCCCGCGCGCGATCCCAGGCTCTGTCAGCGACCAGGCGCCATCGGCGCCGATCTTGGCGGAACCCAGCGGCGCATTGTCGAGATAGAGCCGCACGAAGCTGCCCGGTGCGCCGCGCCCCGAAAGCTGCACTGCCCCGTCCACGCTGTAGGAAATGGCGTCGATCACCACCTTGCCCTGCAATTCCGGCACGGATCCGCCAGCGGGTTGCAGCACGCGCACACCGCTGGAATCGGCCAGCAGAACCGCTGGCGCCTGCTGTGTTCCGGCCGGTCCGGGCG
>JBAVQZ010000460.1:0-5664 GCA_049694515.1 Paracoccaceae bacterium
TGCTCGGACATGCCGGAATTGATCACCCGGTTGATGTCGCCGACAAGGCGGTCGATCAGGTCCCGCGCCTCGGCAGTCGTCAGCGCAAGCGCGGAATGCGGCAACGCCAGCGTCACGGAGCCCGCAAGCAGCCCGGCAACGGCGGAACGGCGGGAGATGTCATTGAGCATAGGGGTCCTCATACGGGTCGGAATATTTCGGTTCCTTGCCACGCGCCAAGTCGTGCCGCCGCTTCTGAAGATACAGAAGCCGCAGCTGCGCATAGCTGTCTGCGCTCTCATATAGGATGGAATCGATGAAATCCGAATACTGGTATCGCTGGGTCAACTTGCCAGCCACATTGGCCATCGTGACGAAATTTCGCTGGGCCGCGTTGGGGAAGACCAGCCGCGTCGGGTTCATCGCCGTGTCCACGATCATGCCCACCGTGTCCCGCTCGGTCGAGGGGCCGACGAGAGGCAGTTCCACATAATTGCCCTCGCCGAAACCCCAGACATGCATCGTCTCGCCGAAGTCGGTGGCGCGTTCGGACATGCCGATGGAGTCCGCCGGATCGAACAGGCCGGCAAGGCCCACGGTCGAGTTGAACAGGAACCGCGACGAGTTCCAGAGCGCGTCGCCCACACGGAGTTGCAGCAGGTCGTTGATCACCATGCCCGGCATGTCGAGATTGGCCGAAAAATTGGTAACGCCGGTCTGCACCGGCTTGGGAATGATCGACCCGTAGGCCTGCGAAATCGGGCGCACATATCTGCGGTCGATCGCGATATTGGCCTCATGCACCTCGCGGTTCCGCGCCTCGTAGGGGTCGCTGAATTCCCCATCGCTTTTCGGGGTGCCGCACGCGCTCAACACCGCGAAAATCAGGATGACCGAAAGGTGGCGAATACGTCTCATGCGCGGGAACCCTCAAAAAACAATGGAACTTTCAGCTTTTGACTCGTAGTTTTCGGCGTAACTGTGAAGACACGATCGACTGCCGGACTGCAAGAGGAGTTAAGGACATTTCCTGTAAACCATAGTGATAGCTCGACCAGTACATAGCGGAATTCACCCCTCTTGACGATACGCAGATCCAATATCGAAACAGGTCTGAACGAGTTGCGCGCGGCCCGGCGATCGGGCGGCAGGCTGTTTGCCGCGACTTTCCTTTTCAGCATGTTCGTGAACCTGCTGATGCTCACCGGCCCGCTGTTCATGCTCCAGGTCTACGACCGCGTCCTGGGCAGCCGGTCGGAGGAGACGTTGGCCGCGCTCTTCGTACTGGTGGCATTCCTGTTTCTGATGATGGGGCTGCTCGATTATGCCCGCGGACGTGTCATGGCGCGGGCGGCGGCGCGGTTCCGGTCGCTCCTGAACGCGAGAGTATTCGGGGCGGTGCTTCATCGGGCGGCGTCGGCGGATGGTGGATTCGTCGCCGGCAGCGGCCTGCGCGATCTCGACGCGGTGCACCGCCTGATGGCGTCACCGGCGCTGATGGCGTTTTTCGACATCCCCTGGACGCCGGTTTTCCTCCTGGGGATTTTCATCTTTCACCCATGGCTCGGCGGCCTGGCGGTGACCGGTGGCGCGGCGCTGGTCCTGGTCGCGCTGCTGAACCAATGGCGGACGCGCCAGCCGGTGTTGGCGGCGAATCGCGCGGCGGCCCGTGCCGATCAGATGGCCGGTCAGCTTGGCGCGGACGCCGAAACGATCCGAAGCCTGGGAATGCAGGGTGCGGCTTTCGACCGCTGGCAGCATGCCCGTGCAGAGGCACAGGCGCTTCAGATGGACGCCTCGGACCGCGCCGGCGCCTATACCGCGCTGTCCAAGACATTCCGCCTGTTCCTGCAGTCCGCGATGCTTGGCCTGGGCGCCTGGCTGGTCTTGCAGGGGGATCTGACCGCGGGGGCAATGGTCGCGGCCTCGATCCTTCTGGGCCGGGCGCTTGCGCCGGTCGAGCAGGCGATCGGGCAATGGGCGCTTCTGCAGGCGGCGGTGAAAGGCTGGCGCAGCCTGGGCGAACTGCTGTCGCAGACGCCGGCACCGGCGCCCCGCACCGCGCTGCCCCACCCGAAGGCACAGCTTGAACTGGAGCAGGTTACGATCATCCCGCCGGGGGCCGAGCAGGCCACGTTGCGGATGCTGTCATTCAGCCTTCCACCTGGCCGGGCATTGGGCGTGATCGGCGCATCGGGGGCCGGGAAATCCACGCTGGCGCGGGCTCTGACCGGGGCTTGGCGGCCCGCAAGCGGGCGCATCCGCCTGGATGGCGCCACGCTTGATCAGTACGAACCGGACGTCCTGGGACGTCATATCGGTTATCTTCCCCAGAGGGTCAGCCTGTTTGAGGGAACCATCGCCGAAAACATCGCCAAGCTGGCACGCGCTCCGGATGCCGAAAAAGTCGTCGAGGCCGCCAGGAAGGCCGCCGCCCATGACATGATCCTGCGTTTCCCCGACGGCTATGACACCCGTGTCTCAGCCACGGGCGGCAGGCTTTCAGGGGGGCAGATCCAGCGTATCGGACTGGCCCGCGCGATGTATCACGACCCGGTTCTGCTGGTGCTGGACGAACCGAACTCCAATCTGGACAACGAAGGCTCCACAGCCCTGAACGACGCGATCCGCCAGATGAAAGCCCGGGCAAAATCGGTCCTGATCATGGCGCATCGACCTGCCGCCATTCAGGAATGCGACCTTTTGCTGGTGCTGGACGGCGGGGCGCGAAAAGCCTTTGGCCCGCGGGACGAGGTTCTGCGTGAGACGGTGCGGAATGCAAACCAGATCGGCACGGCACGAAATACCGGGGGAATCACATGACCGTTCCGGCGGCGCAGGAATGGCCGGCGCGCAAACCCCTCATCCTGGGGGCGCTGGTGCTTATCGTGCTGATCGGCGGGTTCGGCTCATGGGCGGTCATGGCCAACATCTCGGGCGCTATCGTCGCGGGCGGCCGGGTCAAGGTGGACCGGAACCGTCAGGTCGTGCAGCACCCCGATGGCGGCGTCGTCGAAAGCATCGCGGTCGAAGAGGGCGACCGGGTCGAGGCCGGCGATGTGTTGATCCGGCTCGATGCACGCGACTTGCGCTCGGAGCTGGCGATCGTCGAGAACCAGCTTTTCGAACTGATGGCCCGCCGTGGCCGGCTAGAGGCAGAGCGCGACGAGGCCGCGACGATCGACTTCGACCCCGATCTGGTCGCGGCGGCAGCGCGACGGCCCAGCGTGAAGGGCCTGATGCGCGGCCAGCGGCGGCTGTTCGTGGCGCGCACCGAAAGCAACAAGCAGGAAATCGACCAGCTCGACAAACAGCGCGGACAGATCGCCGACCAGGTGCGGGGCATCACCGCCCAGCAGGAGGCTCTCAAAGCGCAGTTGGGGCTGATCCGGCAGGAACTCGACGATCAGCAGACGCTGCTCGACAAGGGACTCGCGCAGGCCTCTCGCGTGTTGGCGCTCGAGCGCGAAGCGGCGCGGTTGCGCGGGCGGGTGGGCGAGTTGACCGCCTCCCTCGCCGAGGCCGAGGGAAAGATCACCGAAATCGGCATAAAGATACTTCGGCTGGGCACCACGCGGCGCGAAGAGGCGATCACCCGGCTGCGCGATCTGCAATACCGTGAAATGGAACTGGCCGAGAAACGGCGCGCCCTGAGCGACCAGCTTGACCGGCTTGAGATCCGGGCCCCGGTCTCCGGCGTGGTCTATGGGCTGACGGTGTTCGCCCCGCGGGCGGTCATCCGTCCGGCGGATCCGGTGCTCTACATCGTGCCGCAGGACCGCCCGCTGGTGATCGAAGCGCGCGTCGATCCGCTTCACGTGGACGAGACCGCGCCGGGCCAGCCGGTGACTCTACGTTTTCCGGCTTTCGACCATCGCACGACCCCGGACCTTCAGGGCCATGTAACCAGGATCTCGGCCGACACCTTCGTCGACGATCGCACGAAGGCCAGCTACTACCTCGCGGAAATCGCGCTCGACGACGGCGAACTGTCGAAACTGGACGATCACCGGATCGTGCCGGGGATGCCGGTAACGGCGTTCATCCGTACTGCCGACCGCTCGCCGCTGGCCTACCTGATCAAACCGCTGGCCGAATATTTCAACCGCGCGTTCCGCGAGAGCTGATTTTCCGGTTTCCCGCGCGTCGCGGCGGCATTAGCGTTCCCGCGAACGCGATTCAGGGAGAGATGCGATGAGCGGCAATTTCGAGGCCCGGCTGGAAAAGCTGGGCGTGACCCTTCCCGACGCCCCGGCCCCTGCGGCGAATTACGTGCCCTATGTGATCTCCGGCGATCTGGTGTTCGTCTCGGGCCAGGTCTCCTCGGCCAATGGCGCACTATTGACCGGGAAGCTGGGCGACGACATGGGCGTAGAGGACGGCGCCGCCGCCGCGCGGGCTTGCGCGATCAGCCTGCTGGCCCAGGTCCGGGCCGCCTGCGGCGGCGATCTGGACAGGCTGCAACGGGTGGTAAAACTGACAGGTTTCGTCAACTCCTCAGCAGATTTCGGCGATCAGCCAAAGGTCATCAACGGCGCGTCGGATTTCCTGGTCGAGGCGCTGGGCGAGGCCGGGCGTCATTCGCGCTCGGCCGTCAGTGCGGCATCGCTGCCCTTCGGCGTGGCGGTTGAGATCGAGGGGATATTCGAAATCCGATGAGCCATCTGCCCCGGGCGTTCCTGCGCGCGCCCATCGCCCACCGCGCGTATCACGACATCGACGCCGGCCGGCCCGAGAATTCCCGCGCCTCGATCGAGGCCGCGATCGAGGCGGGCTATGGCATCGAGATCGACATTCAGCCTTCGGCTGACGGGAGGGCGATGGTGTTTCACGACGAAACACTTGAGCGGCTGACCGGGCATCATGGCAACATCCGCTATTACAGCGCCGAGGCCCTCGGCCGGATCGGCCTGCTGGGCGGGGATGAGGGCATTCCCACCCTCGCGGAGGTGCTGGAACTGGTGGCGGGTCGGGTGCCGCTGTTGATCGAGATCAAGGATCAGGATGGTGCTCTGGGTCCGAATGTCGGCCCGCTGGAGGATGCCGTCGCGGCAGAGTTGGAAAGCTACGCCGGCGACGTGGCATTGATGTCGTTCAACCCGCATTCGGTTGCGGCGCTTGCCGCCGCCGCGCCGGAGCGCCCGCGCGGGCTGACCACCTGCGCCTTCGACAGCGCCAACTGGCCCGAACTGACCGCCGACGCCCGCGCCCGGCTGCGCGGGATCGAGGATTTCACCCGGACCGGCGCCCGTTTCATCAGCCACGACTGGCATGACCTGATCAACCCGCGCGTGACGGAACTGAAGGCGGCCGGTGCGGGGGTGCTGTGCTGGACCGTCCGCTCGCCCGAAGAGGAGGCCGAGGCGCGCCGCGTCGCGCAGAACGTCACCTTCGAAGGCTACGCCGCCGTCCTTCCGCGCGCTTGACCCAGGCGTCGGACGACCCAAGTAACACCATGACATGCAGACAGGGCCGATGCCGGAAACCCGGATTGAAATCAATGTTCTGACCTCGCTGGCCGAGATTTCGGCGGCGGCGTGGGATTCCTGCGCCTGTCCCGAAGCGGCGGATGGCGGTCGGCCGGTGGATCCGTTCACGACGCACCGCTTCCTAAAAGCGCTGGAGGACAGCGGATCGGTCGGGACCGGCACGGGATGGCAGCCGCGCTACCTGACAGCGCGTCTG
>JBAVQZ010000461.1:0-3761 GCA_049694515.1 Paracoccaceae bacterium
CAGATCGAATTGTTACTCAGATATGCGCGCGGATAGTCGTTCGCCCAAGAATATACGGAAAAATTCGGTCAGAGACTCGAGGCATGGAACCGATGAGCGCCCGGCCTTCCTCTTCGACGGGCAGCTCTGGGTCATCCACACCATCGGTGTCCGAATTTCGGGGAGCACCTCAGTCTCTGGGCGGTTTTCGTTTCACCCTCAGGTCTATGTCTTTGTGATGCAGCGGTGGCTTTGCATCGCACGGGCCACAAAAACGAGCACGAAGAACAGATATCCTCCGGAGAACTATTCCTGGTCCGCGATTTGGTGAAAATTTCTGACATGTCGCGGTCCCGACAATTTGTTGCGGATATCCGCTGCCTGTCCGGCGTTCGACGCTCGAATGTTGCGCAAGCGCAAAGAACAGGCCGAAACTGACCCGCATGATGCACCTGTACGAGGAGGTCATCATGCATCATCCCGATTTCGAAGATCCGGACCTTCCGCTTTCGGTGCTGTTCACGGAATGGCCAGAAACGGCTGGGCCTTTTTTCGAGCGCCGTATGCTCTGTCCCGGCTGTCCAATCGCGCCATTCCATGCAATCGCGAATGCCTGTTTGGAGTACGATCTGGACGAGGAGGATTTTCGCGAGGAACTGGAAGCCCGAATCAGGGCCAAGCGGATTTCTCAGCCTTGAGCGCCGCTCAACAGGACAGGCTTGTGCGGGTCGCGGGCAGCGATGTGCTTGCGGCTCGAATGCGCGATCCCGTCCCTTTCCCAGGCGGACAGAAGGCGGCTGACCGTATGTCGCGTCGTGCCTGTCATGTCCGGGATATTCTGCCGCGTAACGGGGAAGGCGATCTCGATCCCATCGTCTGTCTTGCGGCCGCTCTGGTTTGCCAAGCGAAGAACGTCCCCGGCGACACGTTTTTCCACTGCCTGCGTCGTCATTTCGGTCAAGATTTCCTGGATTTGCCCCAATCGCTGGCCGAGTGTCTTGTAACTTTCGGTGGCGAACCCTTGGTACTTCGATGAACACTCGGACCAGAGCCCGGCCGGCCAGGACAAGGCAATCGACTCGGCTGCGGCCATCGGGTCGCCGGGTGGGTGTCGCGCTGGAGTGCCGGGGCGATTCCGAAGAGTTGGCCGGGCGAGATGTGAAGAACATGAGTTGATCGCCACCAGGCGTCGTCCGGATCACGAGAAGATAGCCATCAGGCGGCAGGAAAAATCTGTCGGCCTCGTGGCCTTCGCGAAAGATGGTGGTGCCTTCCTCGTAGCGGCGCGAGACCGCCCGATCGAGGATTTCCCGGACCTGCGCCCGGCTCAAATGCGAAAATGACGGCAGGCCGTTCAGGATGCTTTCCTCGAGCTCGGACAAGAATGTTCCGGAAGTTTGAGCAAGCGCAAAGTCCGGAACCCGGTCATGGCCGATATCTGGGCCGCAGGAAATAACCGGACGACAATGAAAGGATGATCCGATGATGAAGACCCTGATGATGACCGCCGCCCTCGCCCTGACAGCCGGCGCGGCGAGTGCCGAGACTTTCGAGGTGCAGATGCTCAACCGGGGCGAGGCCGGCGTGATGGTGTTCGAGCCCGCCTTCGTGAAGGCCCAGCCGGGCGACGTGATCCACTTCGTACCAACCGACAAGGGACACAATGTGGAGAGCATCGACGGGATGCTTCCCGATGGGGTCGAAGAGTTCAAAACCAAGCCCAGCAAGGATTTCGAACTGAAAGTCGATCAAGAAGGCGTTTACGGCGTCAAATGCACGCCGCACTACGCGATGGGCATGGTTGCGCTGATCCAGGTTGGCGAGCCTGTGAACCTCGATGACGCGACGGCCGTGCAGCAGAAGGGCAAGGCCAAGGCAAGCATGGCGGACCTGATCGCTCAAGTCCAGTGACACACCATCCATTGCTACGCGACCTTCAAGGGCGGGGCCATTGGCTGACGCATTCCGTGTAGTGGGACACAACGCACAAGGCCAGCGCGACGCGCTGGCCTTGTTTTGTTGGCAATCCCACAATCGGCCGGTAGACGAACCCTCCGAATGCTTGGCCGAAAACACGAAATCTGGGAATCGATCCGGGTTTCCAAGGCCGATGGATCGACGCACTTCTACAGCTACTCCTGTTTTGGTGCCGCCGCCCCCTCCAGGGCGTCGAAGACCTCTGCGGCAGCCGCCTTGGCGTGTTCGGTCGTGACAGCCGTTACGACGATCCCGTCGTGTGTAGTCTTCAGGCGAAAGCTCAGGAACGGGCAGCACTCCGTTTCGGCGGCGATCAAAGAATCGACCGCTTCCCGTTCGGCCAGCACGTAGGCAACGCGAACAGTCAGGTCTCCTCGCTCCGACCAGAGGCGGGCGCGCCGGGCCAGGCGGCGGATGTCCGCGAGCCGCTCGCGCAGGCCATCGGGGGCAAGGGTGCAGGTCGCCGCCTCGGATGTGGCAGCCTCTGTAGCGCAGCCCGAGCAGCAGCCGGAGAGGTCGGGTGCGGCTTCTTCCAAGCGTGTCATCGGATTCTCCCTCCTCTTCGTTCGCGTTATCGACCGGCTGCGACGGATGAGGCTCGACCCTCGAAAGCCATCCGGGCGCCTGCCCAGAGAAAGACCGCGAAGAGCAGGTGCGCCCCGGCCGCGGCCACGATCAGCTTTGGGGTGATCGCGAGTCCGAGAAAGCCCCAGCCCACCAGAGGGAAGAAGACCAGGATCGCGAGGAGCCACAGGGCGATTGCCAGCACCAGCGCCCGTCCGAAGGTCAGGCCGTCGCGGAAGAACACGACATAGAAAGCCACCCAGGCGATCACCCAGGCCGTGTGGAAGAGCAGGCCGACCGCCAGCGGGACGTCCCCGAGCAGTCGCTGCGCGAAGGCGAGACCGAGCGATTTCGGCAGCGGCGAGATCCCGGCGAGGGCCAGGCCCTGCATGACCACGGCGGTCAGGATGGCGACACCGAGCCCGATGGCCAGCGTCTTCGCCCAGTCTCGTGGTGTCAGGTGGTGATAGGTCATGGCGTCCTCCGATCGTTTCGGTTCGAGGGCCACGGCGCGGCTCCGCCATGCTGCAGTCAACCTTGCGCCTTCGGGCCCGACGCGACACAATCTGGGAGTTCAAGTGGCTTGAAGTGCAAGGGGGATCTCGCGATGCCTGACGAGAACGTCGTCGTTTCGATAGGCGAGGCGGCTGAGGCCAGCGGCACCTCGACTCCGACGATCCGCTACTACGAAGAGATCGGCCTCATTCCCCCGGCCCGGCGGAGCGCGGCGGGGCATCGGCACTACACGCGCACGGACATCAGCCGGCTGACCTTCATCCGCCGCTGCCGCGATTTCGGGTTCGGGATCGACCAGGTCCGCCTGCTCTCGGGGCTGGCGGCCAATCCGGACGAGGATTGCACCACGGTGCGCGATATTGCGGCGGACCACCTGTCGTCGGTCCGACACAAGCTGGAAGAGCTGCACCGCCTCGAGGTGCATCTCGCTGAGTTCGTCGAGGCCTGCGATGACGGCTGTTGCGGCGGGGCGTCCCAAGATTGCGTCGTGCTGGCCGAGCTTGCGCATGCCTGAGTTCGTGTGGTGCCGACAGGGCCTCAGGCGACCGCGAGATCCGGACCGGCGCCGATCAGGCGGGATCATCCGGAAGCGGGTCATCCAGGATGCGGCAGAACGGGACTGATCCATGGCTACCATCGCTACATACTTCGCCGCGGCATTGGCCGAGATCGCCGGATGCTTCGCGTTCTGGGCCTGGTTTCGCTTGGGGCACTCTACGCTCTGG
>JBAVQZ010000462.1:0-1918 GCA_049694515.1 Paracoccaceae bacterium
GCCCGCACGGGGTGGGGGCGAAGCGCCCGCCCCGTGGGGGGGCGGGACGGGCGCTGCCCGGCGCGTTGCGCCGGGCATTGGATCGCGCCGAGGTCCGTCTTCCCGGGTATGCCGATCGAAAGGTTCATCATGCGCTACTTCTTCTTCCCGAAGCCCGAAAGCCCAGGCGGAAGCTGCGCGCCGCCGCCCATGCCGGGAAAGCCGCCGCCGGGCATGCCGCCCATCTGGCGCGACGCGGCCTCAAGCGATTTCTGGTCCATGCCGCCCATGTCGGGCATGCCGCCGCCCTTGCCGAACATGCCTTTCATGGCCTGTTTCAGCATGCCGCCCTTGCCCATCTTCTTCATCATGTCGGACATCTGGCGGTGCATCTTCAGCAGCTTGTTCAACTCGCTGACTTCCAGCCCGGCGCCCCTGGCGATACGCTTCTTGCGCGACGCCTGAAGGATCTGGGGATTGGCGCGCTCGCGCTTGGTCATCGACTGGATCAGCGCGATCTGGCGCTTCAGGATCGAGTCGTCAAAGCCGGCCTGTTCCATCTGCTTGGACATCTTGCCCATGCCGGGCATCATGCCCATCACGCCTTCCATGCCGCCCATCTTGAGCATCTGCTCAAGCTGCATCCTGAGGTCGTTCATGTTGAACTGACCCTTCTGGAAGCGCTTCATCATGCGCTCGGCCTGCTCGGCCTCGATGGTTTCCTGCGCCTTCTCGACCAGGCTGACGATGTCGCCCATGCCCAGGATGCGGCCGGCGATGCGCTCGGGGTGGAACTCCTCGATCGCGTCCATCTTCTCGCCCAGGCCGACGAAGCGGATCGGCTTGCCGGTGACGGCGCGCATCGACAGGGCCGCGCCGCCGCGGCCGTCGCCGTCCATGCGGGTCAGAACCACGCCCGAGATGCCGATCTGGCCGTCGAACTGCTCGGCCACGTTCACGGCGTCCTGGCCGGTCAGGCCGTCCACCACCAGCAGGGTTTCGCGCGGGTTGGCCACGTCGCGCACCTGGGCGACCTGGTCCATCAGCTCCTGGTCGATATGCAACCGGCCGGCGGTGTCGAGCATATAGACGTCATAGCCGCCCATCGTCGCCTGCTGCTTGGCGCGCCTGGCGATCTGCACCGCGGTTTCGCCCTTGACGATCGGTAGCGTGTCCACGCCGATCTGGGTGCCGAGGATCTGCAACTGCTCCATCGCCGCCGGGCGGTTGGTGTCGAGCGAGGCCATCAGCACGCGCTTGCCGTTGCGCTCTTTCAGCCGCTTGGCCAGCTTGGCGGTGGTCGTGGTCTTGCCCGAGCCCTGCAGGCCCACCATCAGGATCGGCGCGGGCGGGTTGTCGATCTTCAGGGCGCCGGGCTCGTCGTCGCCGGTCAGCACATGCACCAGCTCGTCATGGACGATCTTGACGACCTGCTGGCCGGGGGTGACGGATTTGGTGACGGCCTGGCCGGTGGCCTTGTCCTGAACCGCCTTGACGAAGTCCCGCGCGACGGGCAGCGAGACGTCGGCCTCGAGCAGCGCGACGCGCACTTCCCGAAGGGCGGTCTTGACGTCGTCCTCGGAGAGCGCGCCCTGCTTGGTCAGCCGGTCGAAGACGCCGGAGAGGCGTTCGGATAGATTTTCAAACATGCCCTGGCCCTCCTGCGACCGTTCCATTTGCCCGACATTTAAGGTCGGACGCTCCAAACGCCAATGTCACCAGTGGGCGCAACGCGCTGACTGGTGGCGATCCCGCCCTGCGGTTCGGGACCGGAAGGGTTGGCACTCTTCCGGGATATCGGGTGGCGTTTAGGCGCGGCGGCGCGCGGAGTCAAGCGTGGAAGGGGGCGGACCGCCCGGATCACCTGTCATCCGGCAGCGCCCGCCCCTCGGGGCCGGGCGCTGCCCTTTGCTGTTGCTGTGTACGGCCACGCGAAAGA
>JBAVQZ010000463.1:0-3881 GCA_049694515.1 Paracoccaceae bacterium
CTGCCGCCCAGCGTCTTCGCCGCCGGGCCGGTGGAAAGCGGTGCCTCCTCGACGATCGTGTTCCAGGCGCCGCAGGCGTCGCAGCGCCCGGCCCATTTCTTGTGGGACGCGCCGCAGGCTGTGCAGGTGAATGTTGCGGAGGGTTTGGCCATACGCATGCTTTTGCCCGGCGCGGCGCCGGCTGGCAAGCGGGTTGGGGGCGCTGCCCCCGTCGCCATGGCGACTCCCCCGGGATATTTTCACGAAAAAGAAGATGGAGAGCATGCGCCGCGGCGATGCGACAGCAGCGAGATTGCCAGCGAGGCGAGGATGCATCCGGTGAACAGGTAGAGCCCCCAGGCGGTTTCCACCCGCCCGACGCCGACGCCCTTGGCGATCACGATGTAAAGCGCGATCAGGAACACATCCGCCATCGCCAGCTTGCCCAGCACCTGCAGCGCCGGCAGCAGCCGGGACGAGGCGAGGCCGAAATGTACCAGTGCCAGGCCGATGGTCTTGAGGTAGGGCGCGAAGATTGCGAAGGCGGTGACGATCAGCGCCAGGACCACGTCCTTGCCCCATAGCGCCTGAAGCCCCGAGATCACCGAGATCTCGGACAGTCCGAAGAGTGGCAGCAGACCGGCGCGCAGCATTGGCGCGAACCAGGCGACGGGGAACAGGACCAGCAGTGCGAGATTGGCGGCGCACAGCAGCCAGCGCATCAGCGGACCGCCTCGATCGGCCCCTCGGCGCGGCCGTTGATGAACTGGTCGAGATAGGGGTCGCCCGATTCGTCCATCCTGCTGACCGGCCCGGACCACTGGATCACCCCGTCATGCAGCATCGCCACGTCGTCGGCGATGGCCCTGACGCTTGTCATGTCATGGGTGATGGTCATGGCGGTGACGCCCATCTCGACCACGATTTCGCGGATCAGCTCGTTGATGACGCCGGCCATGATCGGGTCCAGCCCGGTGGTCGGCTCGTCGAAGAAGATGATCTGCGGCTCGGCCGCGATGGCGCGGGCCAGCCCCACGCGCTTTTGCATGCCGCCCGACAGCTCGGCCGGGTAGAGGTCTGCCACCTCGGGTTTCAGCCCGACGCGGCGCAGTTTCTCGATCGCGATCTCGCGCGCCTCGGCCTTGGGCCGTTTCAGCGCGCCGCGCAGCAGGCGGAAGGCCACGTTCTGCCAGACGCTGAGCGAATCGAACAGCGCGCCGCCCTGGAACAGCATCCCGAAATGCGCGAGGAAGGCATCGCGCTCGGTCTTGGTCACGTCCTCGCCGTCCAGAAGAATGGTCCCGGAATCCGGTGCGACCAGCCCGAGGATGCATTTCAGCAGCACCGACTTGCCGGTGCCCGACCCGCCGATGATCACCATGCTTTCGCCCGTCGGGATGGTCAGATCCACCCCGCGCAGCACCTTGTTGGCGCCGAAAGCCTTGTGCACGTCCCTCAGTTCGATCATCCGGTGAAAAACAGCTCCGTCAGCAGGTAGTTGGCGGCGAGGATCAGCACCGAGGCGCTGACCACCGCCGATTTCGTGGCGCGCCCGACGCCCTGCGCGCCACGGCCCGAATTCATTCCGAAGAAACAGCCCACCAGCGCCACCAGGAAGCCGAACACCGCGCCCTTGATCAGCCCCGAGCCGACATCCCAGAACTCCAGGAAATCGGTGGTGTTCTTCAGATAGGCCGCCGGGTTGAAGCCCAGCCGCCCGGTGCCCACCAGGTAGCCGCCGAAAATCCCGATGGAATCGCCGACGCCGACCAGGACCGGCACGGTCAGCGTGGCGGCCACGACCCGTGGCACGGTGAGGTATTTCATCGGGTCGGTGGACAGCGTCACCAGCGCGTCGATTTGCTCGGTCACCTTCATGGTGCCGATCTCGGCCGCGATGGAGGAGGCGACGCGCGCCGCGACCATCAGCCCGCCCAGAACCGGGCCCAGCTCGCGCGCCATGCCGATGGCGACGATCGAGGGCACGACCTCTTCCGCGTTGAAGCGCGAGCCGCCGGCATAGATCTGGAGCGCAAGCGCCGCGCCGGTGAACACGGCGGTCAGCCCGACCACCGGCAGGCTGAAATAGCCGATGGTCATCAGCGCCTGGCCGAACTCGCGGAAATAGAGCGGCGGGCGCACCATCGCGTAAAGGGTGTGCAGCATGAAGATCGCGCCACGCCCCAGCCCGGACAGGAGCGCAAGCACGGTGCGGCCGATACCGGCGACAAGTTTGCGCAGCATCAGGCGGCCCCCCCGATATGGCGCCGCTTGTAGCGGTCACCAAGCGCTGTCAGGATCTCATAGCCGATGGTGCCGGCCGCATCGGCCACGTCATCTACAGTCTGGTCGCGGCCCAGGATGTCGAGCGCCGCCGGCCTCGTGTGCAGATGCGTCACGTCCACGGTGATCAGGTCCATCGAGACGCGCCCGACGATGGGGCAGGGTGTGCCTTCGAAGAACAGGTGTCCGCGGTTGCCCATCGCCCGGATCAGCCCGTCGCCATAGCCCGCGGCCACCGTGGCCACGATGCAGGGGTCATCGGCCACCCAGGTGGCGCCGTAGCCCACGATCTCGCCCTGTTCGACCTCGCGCGTCTGGATCACCGGCAGCGACAGATGCGCCACGGGTTTGGCGTCTTCGAACGGGAGGCCGCCATACAGGCCGATCCCCGGCCGGGTCACGTCGAAATGAAAGTCCGGACGCATCAGGATGCCCCCCGTCGCCGCCAGCGAGCGCGGGACTCCGGTGCCGTCCGTCATGGCCCGGAAATTTTCCAGCTGCTTTTCGTTATGCGGGTTGTCGGGCTCATCCGCGCAGGCCATGTGGCTCATGATCAGGCGTGGTCCGGCGGTTAGCACGATATCGGCCACCGCGGCCCATTCCGCCATCTCCATGCCCAGCCGGTTCATGCCGCTGTCAAGCTGGATGCCGAAAGGAGCGTCGTCCAGCGCCTCGAAATGGCGGGTGATCTGCTCGACGGAGTTCAGCATCGGAATCAGGTCCAGATCGCCGATCATGTCGGTGTCGCCGGGCATGTGGCCGCCGAAAACATGGATCTCGGGCCCCCGACCCAGTACGGCGCGCAATTCCGCACCCTCCTCGGCGACGGCAACGAAGAATTTGCGCGCCCCGGCGTTGGCCAGCGCCCTCGCCACCTTGGCCGCGCCCAGCCCGTAGCCGCCGGCCTTCACCACGGCGCCGGTTTCGACCGACGCGCCGGAAGCCTTGTCGAGCGCGGCCCAGTTTTCCGCCAGCGCATCCAGATCGATGGTAAGTGTGCCTGTCGCCATGCCCATGGGTTTCGAACGGCGCGCCGGGGAGGTCAAGCGGAAAGAGGCGCGTGCCTACCGGAACCCGTCGCCGCCGCCCTGCTGCCACGGTTTCACGAGGTTGCCGAAGCGCGTGAACCGCCCCTCGAAGCTCAGATCGACGGCGCCGATCGGGCCGTGACGCTGCTTGCCGATGATCACCTCGGCCTTGCCGTGAAGCTGTTCCATCCGCGCCTGCCATTCGGCCATCTGGTCAAGCTTGTCGTCCGACGGCTTCTCGCGCTCGGCGTAATATTCCTCGCGGAAGACGAACATCACGACGTCGGCATCCTGCTCGATCGACCCCGATTCCCTGAGGTCGGACAGCTGTGGCCGCTTGTCCTCGCGTGCCTCCACCTGCCGCGATAGCTGCGACAGCGCCACCACCGGGATGTCCAGTTCCTTGGCGATGGCCTTCAGGCCTTGCGTGATCTCGCTGACCTCGTTCACCCGGCTGTCCTTGGCCGAGGCCGGGCGCACCAGTTGCAGATAGTCCACGAACAGCGCATCCAGACCATGCGTGCGCTTCAGCCGCCGGGCGCGCGCGGCCAGCTGGCTGATCGGCAGCGCGGGCGTGTCGTCGATATAGAG
>JBAVQZ010000464.1:0-1698 GCA_049694515.1 Paracoccaceae bacterium
ACGACCAGCGCGCCCAGCGACCGCGCATAGGTCATGCAGCGCGACAGCACCTTGGTGTTTTCCGTCACCCGGTCGCCGTCGGAAAAGGCGATCGCGCCCGCGTCCAGCAGGAAGCCGATCTCGACCATCTCGCGCCCGTCGCGGCCCTTGGTCAGGGCGGCCATGTGGCGGATACGGACGGGGCTGGCGTCGCGCGCGCGGCGCGTCACGAATTCCAGCGTTTCCGGCGTGTCGATCGAGGGCAGCGTGTCGGGGCGGGCGATGATCGTCGTCACCCCGCCCGCCGCCGCGGCGAGGCCGGCGGAGCGGAAGGATTCCTTGTGCCGCTCGCCGGGTTCGCAGACCTTCACGCCGATATCGACGATGCCGGGGGCGAGGCACTTGCCGCGGCAGTCGATGACCGTCGCGCCTTCGGGCGCATCCAGGGCGCCCACGTCTGAAATCGCGCCATTCCGGATCAGCAGCGCGCCGGGCGTGTCGGTGCCTGCTTCGGGGTCGATCAGGCGGGCGTTGGTGAGGATTGTCTCGCTCATGCCCACACCCCTTCGGGCTGGGCGCGCAGGTTGCGCGCCAGCAGATCCATCGACGCCATGCGCACCGCGACACCCATCTCGACCTGTTCCTGGATGACGCTGCGGTTGATGTCGTCGGCCAGCGTGCCGTCGATCTCGACCCCGCGGTTCATCGGGCCGGGATGCATGACGATGGCGTCGGGCTTGGCATAGGCCAGCTTTTCGGCGTCCAGACCGAAACGGTGGTAATACTCGCGCTCGGACGGGATGAAGGCGCCGTCCATCCGCTCTTTCTGAAGGCGCAGCATCATCACCACGTCCACGTCGCGCAGCCCTTCGCGCATATCGTCAAAGACCTCGACCCCGAATTCGGCCACCTGTGCGGGCATCAGCGTTGGCGGCCCGATGAGGCGGATGCGGTTTTCCATCTTGCCCAGCAGAAGGATGTTCGACCGCGCCACGCGGGAATGGGCGATGTCGCCGCAGATCGCGATATTGAGCCGGTGCAGCCGCCCCTTGGCGCGGCGGATGGTCAGCGCGTCCAGAAGCGCCTGCGTGGGGTGTTCATGCCGTCCGTCACCCGCGTTCAGAACGGCGCAGTTCACCTTTTCGGCCAACAGGTTCACCGCGCCGGAATGCGGGTGCCGCACGACCAGAAGATCCGGGTGCATGGCGTTGAGCGTCAGCGCTGTGTCGATCAGGGTTTCCCCCTTTTTGATCGAGCTGGCCTGCATCGCCATGTTCATCACGTCCGCGCCCAGCCGCTTTCCCGCCAGTTCGAAACTGGCCTGCGTGCGGGTCGAGCTTTCGAAGAACATGTTGATCTGGGTAAGGCCCGCCAGCGCGTCGGAATGTTTCACCGCGCGGCGGTTCAGGTCCACGTATTGCTCGGACAAGTCCAGAATGGCGCGGATGTCGTCGGGGACCAGCGGTTCGATCCCGAGGAGGTGTTTCGCGCGGAATGTCATGGGGCCTCCGTCCTGGTCGCCCCCGCTTATAGGAACCGCCGCGCGATGCGGCAAGAGTTGGCAGAGACAGGATGGCCCATTGCCCCCGGCCCGGGGCGGGCATAGCTTGAGGGCATGGATTCCGCGGTTGACCACCACACGGCGAAGGCGCTGCTGGACTGGCAGATCGAGCTTGGCGCGACCGAGGCGATCGGTGAAGCGCCGGTAAACCGCTATGA
>JBAVQZ010000465.1:0-3837 GCA_049694515.1 Paracoccaceae bacterium
ATCTGCACCTCCAGGGTCTGGAGGCACTGGGGGCCACGCTGGAGCTGAAGGATGGTTATGTTCACGCCACGGCGCGCGGCGGTCTGACCGGGGCCACGTTCGAATTCCCCTTCGTTTCGGTCGGAGCAACGGAGAACGTGCTGATGGCCGCCACGCTGGCCAAGGGCACCACGGTGCTGAAAAACGCGGCCCGGGAACCCGAAATCGTCGATCTGGCGCGCTGCCTCAAGAAGATGGGCGCCGAGATCGAGGGGGAGGGGACGGACACCATCACCGTTCAGGGCGTGACCCGTCTGCATGGCGCGACGCACCCGGTCGTCGCGGATCGGATCGAGCTTGGCACCTACATGCTGGCCCCCGCGATCACCGGCGGAACGGTGGAGTGCCTGGGCGGCAAGATGGAGCTTGTCGAGGCCTTCGCAGGCAAGCTGGACCAGGCCGGCATCGGGGTGGAGCAGACCGAGCGCGGGCTGAAAGTCTCGCGCCGCAACGGCCGGGTAAACGCAGTGGACGTCGTCACTGCGCCCTTTCCCGGCTTTCCCACCGATCTTCAGGCGCAGATGATGGCGCTGCTCTGCACCGCCGACGGCACCAGCGTGCTGGAAGAGACGATTTTCGAGAACCGCTTCATGCACGCGCCGGAACTTATTCGGATGGGCGCGCAGATCGACGTTCACGGCGGGCATGCCACCGTCACCGGGGTCGAACGTCTGAAGGGCGCGCCGGTAATGGCCACCGACCTGCGCGCCTCGGTCTCGCTGATCCTGGCGGGGCTTGCGGCCGAAGGCGAAACCGTGGTCAACCGCGTCTATCACCTTGACCGCGGCTATGAGCGGGTGGAAGAGAAACTCGGCGCCTGTGGCGCCAGGATCGAACGGGTGAAGGCGACATGAACGACGACGCGCGATTCGAGGATGCCGGCGACAAGCCGCTTTTCCTAAGGGCCGAGGCGGCCGAGGATCTGCAGGTGATCTCCAGCCTCGTCCAGGACGCGGTGTTCCCGGTGTCAGAGATGACATGGCGGCGGGATGAACGGCGTTTCGCCCTGCTCATCAACCGGTTCCGCTGGGAGGACCGACTGGCGGCCGAGCGCCGCGGGCGGCCGTATGAGCGGGTTCAGTCTCTTCTGGTCTTTTCGGACGTGCTGCACGTCGCCTCTCAGGGGGTGGACCGGAACGACCGGGACTTGGTGCTGTCTCTGCTCTCGGTCACGTTCGAGCCGGGCGAGGACTGCACCGGGCGCGTCGTGCTGACGCTGGCCGGTGACGGTGCGATCGGGCTGGACGTGGAATGCCTGGACGTCACGCTCAAGGACGTGACGCGGCCCTATGTGGCGCCATCCCGCAAGGCGCCAAAGCACGGGTAATGCGCAGTCCCGGTCACCGGGCGATCTCGTCCGCGACCATCGCCTCACGCGCGGCGTCCTGAAGCCCGGCCCCGTCGAATGCCGCCTCGAAGGCCTTCAGTCGTTTGTATATCGACATCAGCTCGATGATCGTCGTCCAGGAGTTCACCAGATACTGGAACGAGTTCGAGACCTGTCCGAAGGCGGTCAGGATCTGTTGCAAGATACCGAAGGTGATCTTTCCGGCCGCGATCGTCGGGATCAGGATGAGATAGGCGAAAATGTTGTCGGCCTGGATATACATGCCGCGGAACACGTTGAAATAGGCATAGTGGAAGTAGATGCGGAAATAGTTCTTCCGCACATGGCCGAACAGTTCGGCCGTCGTCATCGGATGCGCGCGCCCGCCGTCATCCTCGCCATAGACAAGCTCCTTGCGATAGGCCGCCTCGACGCGCTGGTTGAGGAAGTTCAGCCCCGGCAGCCGGATGCCGGCCGCAGCCAGAAGAATGGTGCCGAACAGCGACCAGAAGATGGAGGCGGTCAGCAGCGGTTCCGGAATCACTCCGACAATCGGCAGCTCGCTCACATAGACCGACAGCGACGCCAGAACCGGCAGGAAGGCGAACAGCGTCATCACCGATTCCACGACCGAAACACCCAGGTCCTCCATGATCGAGGCGAAGCGCATCGTGTCCTCCTGCACGCGCTGTGCGGCCCCTTCGATCCGACGCACCTCGGACCAGCGCGACATGTAATAATCGTTCATCGCCGACCGCCAGCGAAAGACGTAGTGGCTGACGAAAAAGCGGGTCGCGACATAGACCGCCACCCATACGAACGCGATCTGGGCGAAGATCAGGATCAGCGCGTAAAGATCGGCCGCCGTCCTGGTGCCGTCGCCTGAAAGGGCCGTCTGGACATCGTCGAAGAACGGCCGCCGCCAGTTGTTGATCGCCACCGACACCTGGACGCTGAAATAGGTGGAGAACAGGATCAGCGCCGAGCCCACGATCGACCACCATTGCATCCGGTGCGGTGCCAAGACGAACCAGAAACCGGCGAAAACGACAAGGCACGCGGCGCAGTAGATGTAGAACCAAAGAAATTGCGGCGTCGCGAAATGACCCAGTCCCAGGATCACCGGGGCATCGGGCGCCGCGGCGGGAAAGCCGATCATTGCGCCGGTCCGCGGGCCAAGAGTGTACCAGAACGCCACTGTGACAGTCAGCCAGGCGACGACCGACCCGAAAAACAGCTTGGGTGCCGGAAAGAAGGATTTGAACACAGGGGCCGCCTCCGCAAGGGCGCCCCGCCTGTGGGGCGCGGCGCGACCTTACGACAAGCCGGCGGCTTTTCCATGCCCGATACGGACGATCCGGGGCAAATCCGCGTTATCGGCCCGTGCGGCGGTTGTTTTCGCCGAACGGGCGGGCCGGGCCGGGCTATTCCTCGCGGGACTCGGAAATCCGGATCGGCTGGGTGGTGCCGTCCTTGGCCTCGCCGAAAAAGATCGTCTGGTGCGGAAACGGAATTTCTATGCCGCGCTCGTCGAAGATCCGCTTGAGCAGCGCGTTATAGGCGCGGCCCACACCCCATTGCGTACCGGGTCTCGTCTTGATCCGCGCGCGCAGGATCACCGCGCTGTCGCCGAAGCTGTTCAGGCCGAACCATTCCAGATCGCCCAGCAGGAAGCCGCCCTGGTCGGGATCCCGGCGCAATTCCTCATAGGCATCGAACATCGCCGTTTTCACCTCTTCGACATTCTCGCGATAGGCCACGCCCATGTCGCACAGGAAGTACGAGAAATCGCGGGTGAAGTTCGACACCATGTCCACCGACGAGAACGGGATGATGTGGAACACTCCCTGAACGTCGCGCAGGCTGACCGAACGGACGGTCAGCTTCTCGACCGTGCCGGTGGTGCCGCCCACGGTGATGACGTCACCCACGTTGATCGCGTTCTCGAACTGGATGAATACGCCGGTGATGATGTCCTGCACCATCTTCTGTGCGCCGAAACCGATGGCCAGGCCCAGAACCCCGGCCGAGGCCAGCAGCGGGCCGATGTCCAAGCCGATCTCGGAGAAGCAGAACATCAGCGTCAGGATCAGCAGGGCGATGGTCGCGGCATTCCGCAGAAGGCTCAGCAGCGTTGTCTCGCGCGCGCTGGCGACCTTGCCGAACTCGGGGTTCAGCCGGTAATCCACCCAGGACGTCATCGCCAGCCAGATGCCGTAGGCCACAAGCAGCATCACCGCCACGGCGATCACCTTTCCGGTCAGTTGCAGCCCAATCTGGCTTTCCAGCCAGGCGCGCAGATGCAGCACGCTCAGCGTGTCCAACGCATAGAGAACGACCGCCGCCAGGATCAGGTAGCGCAGGATGAACAGCACCCGCGGCACGAAGCTGTTCAGCCGGGGTTCAAGCAGCGGCAGCCGTTGGGTGACATCCTCGGGCAGGGTGATCCCGCGCGCCATGGCCCGCGACAG
>JBAVQZ010000466.1:0-2500 GCA_049694515.1 Paracoccaceae bacterium
GTCAAGGGGCAGGAACGGGCCAAGCGCGCGCTGGAGATTGCCGCGGCGGGCCGGCACCACATGCTGATGGTCGGTGCGCCCGGGTCCGGCAAGTCGATGCTTGCGGCCCGCATGCCCGGCATCCTGCCGCATCTCAGCCCCGCCGAGGCGCTGGAAACCTCCATGGTCCATTCGCTGTCAGGGCTTCTCGACGAAGGCGGAATTTCACGCGTCAGACCATTCCGCGAGCCGCACCACACCGCCTCGATGGCCGCAATCGTCGGCGGCGGGCGCAGCGCCAGCCCGGGGGAAATTTCGCTGGCGCACAACGGCGTGCTGTTCATGGACGAGTTTCCCGAGTTTCCCCGGCAGGTCCTGGAAACCCTGCGCCAGCCCATCGAGACGGGCGAGGTCGTGGTGGCCCGCGCCAACGCCCATATGCGCTACCCCTGCCGCTTCCTGCTGGTGGCCGCGGCCAACCCGTGCAAATGCGGCCATCTCACCGACGCCACCCGCGCCTGCGCACGCGTTCCACAGTGCGGCGATGATTATCTCGGGCGCATATCGGGCCCGCTGATGGACCGCTTCGATTTGCGCGTCGAGGTGCCGCCGGTGGCCTATGCCGACCTCGACCTGCCCGAATCGGGAGACTCCTCGGTGGATGTCGCGGCGCGCGTCGCGGCGGCGCGCGCCCGGCAGGAAACGCGTTTCACGGGACATGACGCGCTGCGCTGCAATTCGGACGCCGAAGGCCGGATCCTGGAAGAGATCGCGACACCCGACGCCGAGGGCCAGGCGCTGCTGGCGAAGGTCGCGGAACGTTTCGGCCTGTCGGCGCGCGGCTATCATCGCGTCCTTCGGGTCGCGCGCAGCATTGCCGATCTCGACGGATCGGAAAGCGTCCGCAAACCGCATGTCGCCGAGGCCGCGAGTTTCCGGCTGGCGATCGGCGCCTAGGCGCAGCGTGCCTCGATCACCTCCCAGATCCGCCCGGCGATGTTGACTTCGTCGAATCGCTCCAGTTCCATGATGCCGGTCGGAGAGGTCAGGTTGATCTCGGTCAGATAGTCGCCGATCACGTCGATCCCGACGAAAATCTGGCCATGCTCGCGCAGAAGTGGCCCGATCTCGGCACAGATCTCGCGATCCCGCGCAGTCAACTCCGCCTTCTCGGCGCGGCCGCCGACATGCATGTTGGACCGGGTCTCGCCGGCCTGGGGCACCCGGTTGATCGCGCCCACCGGCTCCCCGTCCACGAGGATCACCCGCTTGTCGCCGTTGGAAACATCCGGCAGGAATTTCTGCGCGATCAGCGGCTCCCGGCTGAGCCCGGTGAACATCTCGTGCAGCGACGACAGGTTCCGGTCGTTCGGGTCCAGCCGGAACACGCCGGCCCCGCCGTTGCCGTAGAGCGGCTTGAGAATGATGTCGCCGTGATGCTCCTTGAACCGGCGGATCGTGCTCAGATCCCGCGCGATCAGTGTTGGCGGAATCAGATCGCGGAACTGCAGGACAAGAAGCTTTTCGGGATAGTTCCGCACCCAGAACGGATCATTGACCACTAGCGTTCCGGGGTGGACACGCTCGAGAAGATGGGTGGTGGTGATATAACCCATGTCGAAAGGTGGATCCTGGCGCAGCCAGACCACATCCCACTCCGACAGGTCGACCTCGGTTTCCGGACCGAGCGTGAAATGATCTCCCTTGACCCGCCGCACGGTCAGCGGCCAGCCCCGGGCCATGACCCGGCCCTCATCCCAGAACAGGTGTTCCGGCGTGTAGAAAAACAGGTCATGACCCCTCGCCTGCGCCTCTTCGGCCAGGCGAAAGGTGCTGTCTGCATCGATGTCGATCGACGCGATCGGGTCCATCTGGATGGCGACTTTCAGCGGCATGCAAAACCCTCCCGAGGTTCAGGGCTTTACATGGCCGACGCGCCGCCGGGTTGCAATCACCCTTTCACATCAAGCGGCGAATGCGTTTTCCAGAATCTCGATCCTGCCCAGCCCATCCACAAGGGCGACGTCGAAACGCATTTCGGTCAGTTGGCCGCGCGGCTCGTCTGCCACGAATTCCGTGGCCGCCATCATCACCCGCTCCATCTGGCGGTTTGACACGCGCTGCGCGGCGCGGGTGAAATCGCGGCTCTTCTTCACCTCGATGAAGACCAGGCCATCGCCGTCCCGCGCGATCAGGTCGATCTCGCCACCCCGGCCACGCCAACGCCGCCCGGCGATGGAAAGTCCGCGCCGCGCGTAGTCTCGCGCCACGCTGTCTTCGGCCACCAGTCCCGAATGATAGGAAACCGATCCGCTCATCGCTCTTCCTCCAGCTTCAAGGCGGCCTGATAGACTTGCCGTTTCGGCAGTTTCAGCGTCGAAGCCACGTCCGCCGCCGCATCCTTCACCGATTTTTCCCGCAGGGCCGCGCGCAGCGCCGCCTCTATCGTCTCCGCGTCCGCGCGCCGTTCCGGCGCCCGGTCGATCAGCACCACGAGTTCGCCTTTCACGGTCCTCTCTGC
>JBAVQZ010000467.1:0-7213 GCA_049694515.1 Paracoccaceae bacterium
CTGGGCGCCGCATCTCGAACGCATGTGCGCCTTCTGGTCCTCGGTCGCGCTGATGACGGGGCGCTATCACGGCGCACCGGTCGCGGCCCATGCGGGCCTGCCGGTGACCTGGGCGCATTTCGAGCGCTGGCTCGCACTGTTCGGCGAAACCGCGCATGAGGTCTGCCCGCCCGTCGGCGCGGCCCACGTCATCGAGCGGGCCGAACGCATCGCCCGGTCGCTGCACATCGCGGCGGCCGATGCCGCGCAGGACGGCGCGGTCCCCACCCTGACCGAAAGAGGCGGATCCTGATGACCGAAGCGCCAATCGAAGATCCCGCGGAACTCACCCGTCATATCGAGATCCGGTATCACGCGCGACACCGAGCGCAATTGCCGGAACTCCTTCAACTCGCCGAGAAGGTGGAGACAATAAATTTCGGCGAAATCGGCGTGCCCGGGGGATTGGCCGATGTCCTCGAGCGCATGATCGGCGAGATGGAAGTGCATATGAAGAAGGAAGAGTTGATGCTTTTTCCCGCGATCCGCAAGGGGGGCGGGCCGGGCATCGAGACCCCTATCGCGGCCATGCGCGCCGACCATGACGGCCATGATCGAATGATCGCGGCCATCCGCGCGCTGACCGGAGACCTCGCACTTCCGGAGGGTGCCTGCGGCTGCTGGGCGGACCTCTATGACGGACTCGGTCGTTTCCTCGCCGATCTCGAGGAGCATATCAGGCTCGAGAACGAGGTGCTCTTTCCACAGTTCGAGCCGCAGTACTGAGAAATGCGGGCCGCCATGCCTCTCGCGATGTTACGGCGACCTACGGATGTCTCCCGACCGGCCTGTCCCGCATGATTCATGCTCCGGGTTCGTGCCGAACCTTCGCAACGCGCCGGCAACGAACCTTCGGCAGGCCGGTCACGCTACCACGCTCACATTTTCGAACCACGACAGAAGAGCGCCCATCGTCGCATCGAGCGGCTCGGCCAAACCGCCGCTGAAGGCATCGAATGCCGGTCTGTTCAGCACGTTCAGGCCGACCAGTACCGGAATTTCGCGCTCGATCGCCGCGGCGATCAGGGGCCGGAAGCCGCGCCCCTCGGCTTCATGCTTGCCGAACTTGTTGACGATCAGCAAGTCGGCGCCGGCCTCCAGGCGGTCCGCGACAAGGCCCACGGCCTGTTCCAGCGCGCCGGGATCGAGACGACAGCCTCGTGCTCCCGCGCCAAGACTCTGCGATATCCGGATGATCGGACCGTCTGGCAATACCCGGACATCCATGTCGCATTTTCCGCCGGTACAGTTTTCAGTGTTGAACTGAACCGTGCCGCAAACGCGCTGCCCGTCTTTCAGCAGGGCCTGCCCGAAAGACGCGAGCAGGCGGTCTGTCCCGCCGCGCCCATCGGCGATTGTGCAAGCGATACGCATGTCGTGGTGTCCTTTCAATCCGTCTGAAACGGTAGGAATTCGAGGAGACTTCCGCCGGGGAGGAGCTCTGCCTCGGCGGGCAGGAGGACAAGGCCGTCGGCATCGGGCAGACCGCCCACCCGCCCCGAATGGGTTTCCGCCGGTGCCGTGACGACCTCCCGCCCCATTGAGTCGAACCCGACATGGGTGGCCAGACGTGCTTCGCAGCGGCCCGGGCGGTGCGCCAGGGCGGACGCGCTCACGACATGGCGCCGGCGAAAAGAGGCTCTCCGCGCCCCGGCCAGCAGCGCCAGCAGGGGTTTGCCGAAGATCTCCCATATCGTGAACGCCGCAAGCGGGTTTCCCGGCAGACCCAGCCAGACAGCCTGGCCCAGACGGCCGGCAGAGACAGGTTTGCCCGGCTTGATCGCGACGCCCGAGAATGCGATCCGCCCGCCGGTCCCTACCAGCGCCGGTTTCACGAAGTCGGCCGCGCCGACAGAGATGCCCCCCGTGGTGACGATCAGATCCGCGATCCCGGCGAGTCGCCCGAGTTGGTCGGCCAGCGCATTCTGCGTGTCCTGCCCGGTCTCCACAGCTTCGATCCGCACGAAGGGTTTATCAAGCGCGGCCGACAGCATCGGTGAATTGACGTCCCAAATCTGACCATGTGCGAGGCCGCTGCCGGATTTCCGGACCTCGTCGCCAGTCACCAGAAGGGCGACATTGACGGCTCGATTGACCCGCAGACGCGTCGCGCCCGCTGCGGCAGCGGCGGCGATGTCCCGCGTGCCAAGGCACTGGCCGCCGTGCAGGATGACATCGCCGCGCCGCATGTCTTCGCCCGCGCGCCGGATATGCGCGCCGGGTTCCGGGCGTCTGTGCAAGGTTATGCTTTTGTGGTCGCGGCGCACGGCTTCCTGCATCACCACCGCGTTGGCGCGGGCGGGCATGGCTGCGCCTGTCAGGACCTGCATCGCCGCTTTCGGCGGTAGGGATCGATCCCGATTGTCCCCGGCAAGGATTCGGTCGACGACGGGCAGCGTCCAGGGGCCGCACCCCGAAAGGTCGGCCGTGTCGATCGCGTATCCGTCCATTGCCGAATTGTCGAACGGCGGCGTCGGTGCGCGCGCGACGAGTGGTTCGGCCAGAATTCGCCCGGAGGCCGCAGCAAGAGGCAGGCACTCGGTCCCGGCCACGGGGCGCGCCAGATGCGCCAGTGCGTCAAACGCGTCATCCACGGAAAGGAGCCCGTTCGGAACGTCCGCGGCGTCGCAGCCGCATCCCGGGCCCGTGATCGGATCGATGAGGCTCATTGCGCCGTCTCCATTTCGCTTCGCCCCAGTGACACGGTGCAGTCGAGATCGCTCAGCAGTCCGTCCCTCAACCCGTAGATCAGCCCGTGCACCGAGATGTCCGCCCCGCGTGCCCAGGCACGCTGGAGAATCGGTGTCTCAGCGACACGTCGCACCCCTTCGATCACGTTGAATTCTGCCAACTTGTCGCGCCGCCGCTCCATGTCGTCGCATCGGGCCAGGTCGACCGCATAGGCGCGGGCGAGACGCCGGATCGGCTCTAGCCAGTGGTCGGCCAGACCATGCGGCAGATCCTCGGTCGCCGCTTTCACGCCGCCACAGCCGTAGTGTCCGCAGACGATGATTTCGCGGATGTCAAGCGCGTCGACGGCGAATTCGAGCGCGCTGAGAAGGTTCATGTCGGCGGAATGCACGACGTTGGCGACATTGCGGTGCACGAATACCTCGCCGGGATCCAGCCCCGCGACGACGTTGGCCGGCACGCGGCTGTCGGAACAGCCGATCCAGAAGAACTCGGGCGTTTGCCGGGTCGCCAGCCGGGTGAAATATCCGGGCTCTTCGGCATTGCGCCGGTCGGACCAGTCGCGGTTCCGGGTGAGCAGGTCATTGAGCATGGTTCGGCCCTCGGATGGATAGGTGTGCGCGTTCATGACATCCGAAGCCACATTCGGTTCCTCAGATCGCGCACAGTTCGGCGCCGACGATGTGTGCCTTTTCGGCAAGCTCATCGACGAATTCGCGGGAGGCGCGCGCCCAGGCCAGCTTCTCCAGCGCCAGGGCGATCCTGGGCCGCACGGTCTCAAAGGGCAGAACGTGGCCCTCGGCGCGGGCGTTGAGCCGGATGATATGCCAGCCGTGCCGCGACAGAACAGGCGCGGAGGAGATTTCGCCCTCGTCCATCTCCCGCAACGCCGCCTCGAATTCGGGAACCGTATCGCCGGGGCCAAGTTGGCCAAGGTTGCCTCCCGCGGACTTTGAGCCGCAGTCGCTCTCGCGTGCGGCCAGCGCGGCAAAACCCTTGGGATCGCCGTCAATCCGGGCAAGCAGCGCGCCGGCCCTTGCTTCTGCCGCCGCTCGTGCATCCTCGTCTCGGGGGTCGCAGGCGCAAAGGATATGCGAGACTTCCCACAGGGGCGCGGACCGGAAGCGATTGGGGTCCTTCTGCCATTCGGCGCGGATCTCGTCCTCGGTCGCCGCCGGAACCGTCAGCGCCTCCTCGAGCAGCGCGCGGATGAGCGCCTCCTCCTCCGTCTCGAAGCGTCCCGGGGCAAGCTCCTGCTCATGCGCTGCAAGCTCCCGGGCACGCGCTTCCTGAAGCAGCAGCGACCGGATCGCCAGCGCACGCGCGGCCTTGCGCCAGGCGATCCCGGGTTTGCCCTTGGGCGCCTCATGGTTCTGGGCCTCGGCGGCGATGGCCGCCGGGGGAATTTCTTCGCCGTTCACGGCGACATCGGGAAAGAGTGCTGCGTGCATGGCCATCACTCCGCCGGTTTGGACTGCGCGACGCCGGCAGCCGGAACACCGGAGGATGCCTGCCGTGCCCGTTCGGCCCGGGCTTTCTCACGCTCGGCCAGTGGGCGCGACCGGCGCGAGCGCACGATCTGATAGCCCGGCCGCAGCGTCACGTAGCGGATCGGCACGGAAAGCATGTGGACCAGCCGCGTGAAGGGGAAGACCAGAAAGATCGTCAGCCCGAGGAAGAGGTGCAGCTTGAAGATCAGCGCGGCGTTCGCGATGTAGTCCGGAGCGTTCGCGTCGAAGGTCAGGATACCCTGCGCCCACGCCATGAACGTCGTCATCTCGTGCCCGTCGAGGTGTTGGAGCGATACGAAGATCGTACCCACCCCCAGCGTCAGTTGCGCCAGCAGCAGCGCGAGAATTGCAATATCCGCGAAGCTCGACGTTTTGCGGATCCGCGGGTCGGTCCACCGACGATGGAACAGCATGCCGCCGCCCACCAGCGCCATGATTCCGGCGATGCCGCCCGCGACGATGGCGAGGATCTGCTTGGCGCCGTGGCTGATGCCAAGCGCATCGAACACCCAGATCGGCGTCAACAGACCGACCAGGTGCCCGAAAAAAATGATCAGGACACCGACATGGAACAGGATCGAGCCCCAGATGAGCTGCTTGCGGCGCAAGAGTTGGCTGGAAGAGGTTTTCCATGTGAACGGGTCGCGCTCATAGCGCGCGATGGACCCGATGATCAGGACCGAAAGGGCGATATAGGGATAAATCCCGAAGAGAAAATTATGCATCTGAGCCTCCGCTACTCGGCCGCGTGCCGCTTGGACGGTGCGGGATTGATGGGGGTGTCCATGCGCGAGAGCATGTCGCGCACCTGTGGGCAGCCGGCGTTCGGGTCGGGGCCGAAGGTGACCTCGGTTTCCTCCCAGACCGCGTCCAGCGCTTCGAGATCGTCGGGGTCGTCGTCGGGCTGCTTCAGCATCTCGGCAACCGCGTCACTGTCGGCCTGGGCGCCCGCCAATTGCAGGAGCGCCGCGAAAACCGGCGCGTAGGCACTTTCACGGCGGTTCAACCGCGTTTCCAGCGCCTCTAGGATGTGCCCGGCATCTTCCAGAACGTCTTTCGCCTCGGCCAGCGGCCGCGTCGCGAGAAACTCCAGCAAAACGGGCAGGTGGTCGGGCAGTTCGCTGGTCACCGGATCGAAGCCGGCCGCGCGGTAAGTTTCAAGAAGGCTGACCATCGCGCCGCCGCGATCACGGCTTTCCCCGTGGACGTGTTCGAACAGGTTGAGGCTGAGCGACCGCGAGCGATCGAAGAGCGTCACGTAGGTTTCCTGCACGTCATAAAGATCGCCCGAGCCGAGAGTCCGGGTCAGCCGGCGCAGGGCGTCCCGCGTGGCGGGGACGATGCGCGGATCGGCGGAGATGACGCCGCCGATATCGTCCGTGGCCGCCTGCAACTCTGCCGAAGGATAGCTGAGCAGAACCGACAGCGCCTTGAGGGTCCGGTCCATCATCAGAATGTCTCCTCGGGCAGGGTGAAGCTTTTCTTCTTGCCGCCGAACATCGAGCCCTTGTTCATCGAACCGGTCGAGCATCCGTTGCCGTCGGTAAAGCCGCAGCCGCCGCGGATCTCGGCGCCGTCCTCGACCTGTTCGCGGTGGGCCGTGGGGATGACGAACCGATCCTCGTAATCGGCCAGCGCCATGATCTTGTACATATCCTCGATCACCCGGCCGGACATCCCGACGCGCGCGGCGATCGCCTCGTCCCGCACGCCGTCGACCGACAGCGCGCGCATGTAGAGCCGCATCGCCGACATCCGCTCCAACGCATTTACGATGGGTTCCTCGTCGCCGGCCGTCAGCATGTTGGCCAGGTATTGCACCGGGATACGCAAGGACCTCACGTCCGGCATCTCGTTCTGCATCGCGATCTGACCCGCCTGCGCGGCGTTCTGAATCGGCGAGAGTGGCGGGATGTACCACACCATAGGCAGCGTCCGGTATTCGGGGTGCAGCGGGAAGGCCACCTTCCAGTCCATCGCCATCTTCCAGACCGGGCTTTTCTTCGCCGCCTCGATCCAGTCGTCGGGCACGCCGTCGCGGCGCGCGGCGGCGATCACCTCGGGGTCGTTGGGGTCGAGAAAGACATCCATCTGTGCGCCGTAGAGGTCGGTTTCGCGCTCGGCGTTGGCCGCTTCCTCGATCCGGTCGGCGTCATAGAGGATCACGCCGAGATAGCGGATTCGCCCGACGCAGGTTTCCGAGCAGACCGTGGGCTGGCCGCTCTCGATGCGCGGATAGCAGAAGGTGCATTTCTCGGATTTGCCGGTGTCCCAGTTGTAATAGACCTTCTTGTAGGGGCATCCCGAGATGCACATCCGCCAGCCGCGGCACTTTTCCTGGTCGATCAGGACAATGCCGTCCTCCTCGCGCTTGTAGATCGCGCCGGAGGGGCATGAGGCGGAGCAGGTCGGGTTGAGGCAATGCTCGCACAGCCGCGGCAGGTACATCATGAAGGTATTTTCATACTCTCCGTAGATTTCCTTCTGTACGCCCTCGAAGTTGTAATCCTTGCTGCGCTTGGAAAATTCGCCGCCCAGGATCTCTTCCCAGTTGGGGCCCTTCTCGATCTTCTCCATCGGCTCCCCGGTGATCTTCGACCGGGCCCGCGCCGTAGGGAAGGCGTTCATCTCGGGCGCCGATTTCAGGTGGTCGTAGTCGAAGTCGAACGGCTCGTAATAGTCGTCGATCTCGGGCAAGTCCGGGTTGCCGAAAATGTTGGCCAGGATCCGCCACTTCGACCCCTGCTTGGGCTGAAGCCTGCCACGCGCGTTTCGCACCCAGCCGCCGTTCCAGCGTTTCTGGTTCTCCCAGTCGGTGGGATAGCCGGTGCCGGGCTTGGTCTCCACGTTGTTGAACCAGGCGTATTCGACGCCGTCGCGGCTGGTCCAGACGTTCTTGCAGGTGACCGAGCAGGTGTGGCACCCGATGCATTTGTCCAGGTTCAGGACCTTGCCGATTTGTGCGCGCACTC
>JBAVQZ010000468.1:0-3470 GCA_049694515.1 Paracoccaceae bacterium
GCCACGCGCGCCCCGGCCGGAAACGAGGGGGCGGTTCACGCGCTCGAGGCAATTCGCGACCTGATGAAACGCCTGAACAGCCGGACCGGCGCGGAAGGCGCGGCCGAGGGCTGAGGCGGCGCGCGCCGGACGTGGAATTGTTTCGCGTGGCCCGGCCCGGCGCACTTGCACAGTCATCGGCCGCTCCCCACTTCTGGAAAGCGGGCTCTTCGCTCAGAAGGGTCCTTCGTTCAGGAGTAACGAAAATGCGCCGCCTTCTTCTCTCTACAGCCCTGGCCCTCGCCGTTGCCGCCCCGGTCTTCGCCGATGAGACCAGCGGCGAAATCGCGGCCTACGACCGTGTCGCGGGTATCCTCGTCATGAAAGACAAGACGATCTGGACCCTCGCCCCGGATCTTGTCGTTCCCGACGGTCTTGGCCGCGGCGACAAGGTGAATATCGTGTTCAACAGCGACGGCGAGAACGGTATCGCCGTGGTCACCAAGATTGATCGCGAAAACGGTTAGGACGGTCACCGTCCCGTTCCGCGCCTTGCGCGGACCCGGTGGCGGAGTTGTGAAAATCCGACATTATTCGGCCTTCCAGCCCGGAAAGCCCCCTTCTGAAAGAAAATAGAATGGCAAAAGGCAACAACAGACGCGGCAACAAGGAACCCAAGAAACCGAAGCAGGAAATCCCGAAGGCTTCGGCAAGCGCGGGCAGCCCGTCGGAAAAGACACCGCTGGTCGTCGGCGGCAAGAAGATCAAGTAAGCCCATCAAACTGCGTGACGGTCCGGCGTCTCAACGCGTGATCGGGCCGTCACGGCGCGTACCCGCCGGGGCTGGCGGACGGGTCAGTGCTGGCGCGCCTGCACCAGATATCCCTCGACCGTCTCCTCGCCGAGCGCGCGGAGTGCCTCGAGCCGGTGCATTCCCTCGATGAGCACGAATCTCTCGCCATCGGCCCGCAGGCGGATCGGCGTTTTCTGACCGGATTGCAGAATGCTTTCGGCGATCTCCTCGACCTTCGCGGGGTCGAGGGTCTTGGCCCGTTTCACCGGCACGTGAATCTTCGCGATCGGGAAGGATGTCTTTTCAAGCACGGCAAATCCTCTTCTAGGTCGGCGCAGGCGGCGGCCTTGGCCGGGCACGCGCGCCCCTGAAACGGTAGCCTGCCGCCGTCTTTTTGACCAGCCGCGTTCCGGGGCGGATCGCTCTGTCGCGCCCTTGATCCATGTCACCGCACCAAAGGCAGTCCGGGTGTAGCATTCGATTCGTTTCGACCCACAAAGCCGGATGCAGGACATGAGCGACGACATTATCCCTCCCTCCGTCGCGCGCGCCGCGAAAGCCAACATGCCCGACTATGCCAAGGCGGTCGCGGGCTTTTCCTGGGACAACGCGCGCGGGATGATGCACGGGTTTCCCGACGGCGGCATCAATATCGGTTACGAGGCGGTGGATTGCCACCTTCAGAGCGGCGACAGCCAGAAGCTGGCACTGCGCTGGATAGCGAAGAACGGCGAACGGCGGGACTTCACCTATGAAGATCTGGCTCAGCAGAGCAGCCGCTTCGCCAACGTGCTGGAGGGTCTGGGCGTGGCGCGCGGCGAGCGAGTGTTCTCGCTTCTGGGGCGCGAGCCCGAGCTTTATATCGGCGCGATCGGCACGCTGAAGGCAGGCGCCGTGTTCTGCCCGATGTTCTCGGCCTTCGGGCCGGAACCCGTGAAGGCGCGGATGCAAATCGGCGCGGGAAAGGTGCTGATTACCTCCGCCAGCCTCTACAAGCGGAAGGTCAAGCCCGTTCGCGATGCGCTGCCCGACCTGAAACACGTGCTGCTGATCGACGGAGAGGCCGAGGGCGCGCTGTCGCTGCCCGCGCTGATGGATGTGGCATCGGACAAGTTCGACACGGTTCATACCGCAGCCGAGGACCCCGCCCTGCTGCATTTCACCAGCGGCACGACCGGCCGGCCCAAAGGCGCGCTGCATGTGCACGAGGCCGTCGTGGCCCATAACGTCACCGGCCGCCTGGCGCTGGATCTGAAGCCATCCGACATCTACTGGTGCACTGCCGATCCGGGCTGGGTGACCGGCACCTCCTACGGCATCATCGCGCCGCTGACCATCGGCGTGACGATGATCGTGGACGAGGCCGAGTTCGACCCCGAGCGATGGTATTCCATCCTGGAGGATGAGCATGTAAACGTCTGGTATACCGCGCCCACGGCAATCCGGATGCTGATGCGCGCGGGCGCCGACATGGCGGCGAAACATACCTTTCCCGACCTTCGTTTCATGGCCAGCGTGGGCGAGCCGCTGAACCCCGAGGCGGTCATCTGGTCGAACCAGGTGTTCGGAATGCCGTTTCACGACAACTGGTGGCAGACCGAAACCGGCGGCATCATGATCGCCAACTATGCCGCGATGGACGTCAAGCCCGGCTCGATGGGCAAGCCCCTGCCCGGCATCACCGCCGGCATCGTCGAGGTGACGGAAGGCGGCGCGCGCGAGGTCACCAAGCCGCTGGCGATCGGCGAACTGGCGCTGCGCCCCGGCTGGCCGTCGATGATGCGCACCTACATCAACGAGCAGGAACGCTACGACAAATCGTTCCGCGACGGCTGGTATCTCAGCGGCGATCTGGCGATGCGCGACAGCGACGGGTATTACTGGTTCGTCGGGCGCGACGACGACGTGATAAAAAGCTCGGGCCACCTGATCGGCCCGTTCGAGGTGGAAAGCGCGCTGATGGAGCATCCCGCAGTGGCCGAGGTCGCGGTGATCGGCATCCCGGACGAGACGGCGGGCGAGATCGTGAAGGCCTATGTCGCCCTGAAGCCGGGGGTGGAGGCGGATGAGGATCTGCGTCTGGACCTGCTTGGCCATGCGCGCAAACGGCTGGGTCCGGCCGTGGCGCCCAAGGAAATCGCCTTTCGCCAGAACCTGCCCAAGACACGCAGCGGCAAGATCATGCGCCGGCTGCTGAAGGCGCGCGAGCTTGGCCTGCCGGAGGGCGACATCTCGACCCTGGAGAGTGACGAGAAATGACCGAACATGGCCTGAAACCCCGCCTCGACCACGCCCATGTCCGCGAGGTGCTGAAGGGCATGATCCGCATCCGGTCCTTCGAAGAGAAATGCGCCGAGCTTTACACGCAGGAGAAGATCCGCGGCTTTCTGCATCTCTATGACGGGGAAGAGGCCGTGGCGGTCGGCGTGCTGCCGGTGCTGTCGTCCGAAGACCGGGTCGTGGCCACCTATCGCGAGCATGGACACGCGCTGGCGCGCGGCCTGCCGATGGGCCCCGTTCTGGCCGAGATGTATGGCAAGGCAGAGGGCTGCACCGGCGGGCGCGGCGGCTCGATGCACCTGTTCAGCCGAAAGGCCAATTTCTACGGCGGTAACGCCATCGTCGGCGGTGGCCTGCCGCTGGCCGTCGGGCTGGCGCTGGCCGACAGGATGCGCGGGCAGGACGGCCTGACCGCCTG
>JBAVQZ010000469.1:0-6205 GCA_049694515.1 Paracoccaceae bacterium
GGCTCGCTGGCGTTCAACAAGGACATGCAGGCCATCCTCGACGGCTTCGGCCTCGGCGAGGGCGCCAATTCCGAGCCCGCCGAATACGTCATCGAAAAAGCCTTCGTCGGATAGGCCGCGCCCGGGCCAACGGGCCTGGATCTGTGCCGGCATCCAACGGCGCAGACCGGGTAAGACCGGCACCGTAAGACCGGCAACGACAATGAAAGAGGCATGATCCCAACAGGCGGCGTGATGACACCTTGACGCCCCTTTGCGAAAAACCTATGCACATCGCCACCTCGGCGAGTTGGCGGAGTGGTTACGCAGCGGATTGCAAATCCGTGTACACCGGTTCGATTCCGGTACTCGCCTCCATTTATTTTCAAACCATTGACGTAGCAAGACGACTGCCAAGTGCGACACAATATGGAGCAAACAGCACATGAAGCTGTCAGTCATTCCAAGCCTTTCTCGCCGCGGTTTTTCCTTCTGCCGGCCAGTTCCACGGACAGACCATCGGTATTGCTCGACCGTCAAAATATTTCCACGTACCCGCTGCCCGCTCGAACCATTCCGGAAGAACGGCGTGACGCTGACGACCGCGGCGGGCGTTCACTCGGTGAAAGTCGCCGAGCCTACTGGACGGCCCAAGGGCGCGATGCGGCCGGTTCGGCTGAGCCTCGGGCATTTCCGGCGACCCAGGGCGGTGCAAATCTTGGAGAAGCTGACATCAGCCGATGGTGCGGCGGGCACGTTCCATTGGCTTAAGTTTACTGAAATGAAGCCAGAATAATTCGGTGAAGTCCAACTCCGGCATTCGCCGTTTTCCGGTCGGACTCTTGTCATCGGACCGTAGGCTGTCGCAGGCTGCGCTCCGCATCTTGGCCCGCCCTATCCTCAAGAAAGTCAAAATGCTAATTTCCATTTCATGATGGTTCTGCAAGCAATGGTTTCGCGACACCGGATGCCACGCCCGGTCTTCAACGGATGAGCGCTGTTGACGCTCCGGGGATACGGATCCTGCCGGGTTATGTGTCCAGTTCGGTCGTACTTACAGGCAGCGTCACAATCTACACGGTCACGGCTTTCAACAATGTGCTTGCAGAGTTGCCGGACGGCCGCGCGGTCGAGATCGATCTGTCCGGCGTCAGCCGGCTGGACACCGCCGGGGCATGGATGCTGATCACCCTGCGAAGAAGGGTTGAAGCGGCCGGGCAGACCGTCGAGATCGACGGCGCGACCGCCAAGGCCCAAAGCCTGATGAGCAGCATCGAAAACGCGATGCCGAAGGTCGAGATGCAACCGCGACGGCGCTGGTCTTTGACGAACATGCTCGAAAATGTCGGCAAGGGAGTAGCGGCCGATGTCGAGTTTCTCCTGGCGCTGACCGGCTATCTGGGGATATTCCTTGCGCGGCTTGCCCGCGCATTGTTCCACCCGCGCGAGTTCCGCTTCACGTCGCTTGTTCACCACTGCGAGGAGGTCGGCCTCAAGGCCGTCCCGATTGTGGCGTTGATGGCTTTCCTGATCGGCGTCGTGCTGGCCTTTCAGGGTTCCACCCAGTTGCGTCAGTTCGGTGCCGAAGTCTTTGTGGTGGATTTGATCGCGATTTCCGTCCTGCGCGAACTCGGGATCCTGCTGACGGCGATCATCGTCGCCGGCCGGACCGCTTCGGCATTCACCGCGGCGATCGGCTCGATGAAGATGCGCGAGGAGATCGATGCCATGCGAACGCTGGGGCTGGACCCGGCGATGGTGCTTTTCGTGCCGCGGATCCTGGCGCTGCTGCTGATGCTACCGATCCTCGGGCTGATCGCGGATCTGGCCGGTCTGTTCGGTGGTGCGCTGATGGCGTGGATCGACCTCGGGATCTCGCCCGCGATGTTCCGGACCAGGCTCGTCGAAGGCACGGATGTGAGTCACGCGGCGGTCGGACTGGTCAAAGCACCGTTCTTTGCTCTCATTATCGGCGTCGTGGGCTGTCATGCCGGGATGCAGGTGAAGAGCAATGCCGAGTCGCTGGGCCGGATGACCTCGAACGCCGTGGTGACCGCGATCTTTGCCGTGATCGTGGCGGACGCGCTCTTCTCGATCTTCTTCGCGCGGCTGGGAATATGACACTTCCGGCGGCCCTCCCTGAAACGGTGATTTCCGTTCAGGGGCTGCGCAACCAGTTCGGTGGGCATATTGTGCACGACAATCTCGATCTCGACGTCTACCGCGGCGAGATCCTTGGGGTGGTCGGGGCGTCGGGGACCGGCAAGTCGGTGCTCTTGCGCGCGATCGCCGGGCTGCAGCGACCCGCGGCGGGCCGTGTCGAGGTGCTTGGCACCGAGGTTCTCAACGCGAGCGAGGATGAGAGGTCGGCGCTTGAGGCGCGCTGGGGGGTCATGTTCCAGGACGGCGCCCTGTTCTCGTCACTGACGGTGCGGGAGAACGTCGAGGTGCCGATGCGCGCAGTGGGCGGGCTCGATCCCGCGATCCGGCGGAATCTGGCGGACCTCAAGATCTCGATGGTGGGGTTGCCCTATCTTGCCGGCGACAAATACCCGTCCGAGCTATCCGGCGGCATGCGCAAACGGGCGGGGCTGGCCCGGGCGCTTGCGCTTGATCCGGAGATCGTGTTCCTGGACGAGCCGACCGCCGGTCTCGATCCCATAGGCGCGTCGGAATTCGACTCCTTGATCCGCGGGCTGAGCCATTCGCTCGGTCTTACCGTCTTTCTGGTCACCCACGATCTTGATACATTGCACGCGGTCTGCGATCGCATTGCCGTGCTGGCTGAACGGAAGGTGCTGGTGACCGGCACAATGCAGGACATGCTGCACGTCGACCATCCGTGGGTTCATGAATATTTTCACGGTCCGCGCGCCAGGGCGGCGCTGGACGCCGCGCAGGGCGAAAGCGGATAGAAAGGACAAACGGTTGGAGACGCGCGCGAGATATATCCTTGTCGGCCTGTTCACTATCGCCGGGCTTCTCGGGATCATGGCGTTTTTTCTGTGGTTCGCACGGATTGAGCTTGACCGGCAGTTCGCCTACTACGATATCCGCTTTTCGTCGGTGTCAGGCCTCAGCAACGCGTCCGACGTCCGGTTCAGCGGACTGCCCGTGGGGCGGGTCGTCGACGTGCGGCTTTCCCCGACCCGTGACGGCACGATACTGGTCCGGGTCGAGGTGGACGCCGATACGCCGGTCCGCACCGACAGCGTCGCGACCATCGAGGCGCAGGGGGTGACAGGCGTTTCCTTCGTCAGTATCGGACCGGGCACCCCGGAAGCGCCGCTCTTGACGCCGACCGCCAGCGAACCGTTCCCGGTGATCGAAGCCGGCCGTTCCACGCTTCAGACCCTTTCGGAGGACGCACCCGAGCTACTCAGCGAAACGCTCCGGATCGTGAAGGAGGTCGGCGATTTGATCGGGGAAGAGAATGCGGGCCGGCTCGACCGGATCCTCACCAACATCGAAACCGCATCGGACGATTTCGCACAGACGCTCGACGACTTTTCGAAGGTGGCCAATACGGTCGGTGATTTTGCGGAGCAGATCAGCCGGTTCAATTCGACGCTGGACAGTCTGACCGGCGAGATGACCGGCGTGCTGGCATCCGCCGACAAGACACTTGCGTCCATCGGAGAGCTGTCCGAACAGGGCAAGACCGTCCTCTCGACCGGAAACGAGACGCTCAACAAAGCACAGGACACCATGTCAAAGACTGAACGTTTCATTTCGGACGATCTGACCGTCATGACGCGGGAGCTTCGACAGACGATCAGCGATTTGCGCACTCAGGTCACCGCAATGAGCGAAGACGCGCGCGCAATGATGAAAACCCTGGGCACGACGGGGTCGACGGCGACGGCGCGGCTCAACGAGGCCCGGTCCACGCTCGAAGCGGTGGATGCATTGATCGCGCGGCTTGACGAAACGGCTGTCTCGGTGGGCGGAACCGCCACGCGCATGGATGATCTGATCGAGAGTGACGGCGCGCCGCTGCTGTCGGAAACACGCGCAATGGTGGCCCAGGCGAACCGGGCCATCCAGTCGGTAAGCGAGATCGCGAACACGGATTTGCCGGCGATCTTCGCCGAGATCCGGACCGCGACCGAGACCTCGTCGCGGGTGATAACGCGGGTTGGCGAGAACCTGACATCCGCCAGCGCTGGTATCGACGAAACCCTCGCCTCGGCACGCGGCGCCCTGGATCAGGCCACCTTGACGTTTGGCAAAGCGAACGAAACGCTTGCCGCGATCAACGGCGCGATAGAGACAGGGAATCGGGCGCTTTCCGCCGCGGACCGGGCGTTTACGGGCGCTGACCGCGTGATCAACGAGGACATGTCGCAGATAACCGCAAGCCTACAGGCAACGATTGACTCGCTGGATGCGGCGATAGCTCAGGTATCCGGCGACCTGCCCAAGATATCCGAAGATCTCCGCTCCGCCAGTCAATCCGCGTCCGAGACACTCGCGGAGTTGCGTGGCATGGCAAGGGAATCCGCCCCCGCTGTCCGCGACTTTACAACCACGGCGCTGCCACTCTACACTCGACTCGCACAAGAGACGCGCACGCTGATCGCAAATCTCGACCGCCTGACAAGACAGATCGAACGCGATCCGACACGGTTTTTCCTGGATCGCGAAAACCCGGAATTCAGAAGATGAGGGTTTCTTGGGCCCCGCAGCAATAATCAGGGCGCTGGCGGTGATCGCCGCTTTGTTCGCGATATCCGGGTGCTCCGCTCTCTCCGCGATCGGGGATGTCAGCAAAGCGCTCGAGGTATATGAACTGCGCCCGCCAGCCGACGTCGTGGCGGCACGGGGTCGTCCTTTGTCCACGGACGTTGTCGTCGAGTTACCGACAACCAGCGGCGCACTGGCAACGGATCGCATCATGATCCGTCCCAACCCGCTGCAAGCCCAATACCTTCCGGACGTTCGCTGGAGCGAGCCGACTCCGGTGATGGTCCAGACCCTCATGCTGCGCGCGATCGAAGCGAGCCAGGCGGTGCGCTACGTCGGTCGGCGACCGTTGGGGGCGAGCGGCGACTATGCGATCGTCACCGAGATCGTGGACTTTCAGGCCGAGGTTGCCGACAACGACGAGACCGCACGCGTCCGGATGCGCATTATCGTGCGACTGGTGCGCGAGGACGACGCCAGCATTGCCGCGAGCCGGACGTTCACGGCAGATGCAACCGCGGCGTCCCTTGAAACGCCGGCGCTGGTAGCGGCTTTCGATGCGGCTTCCAATCGCTTGCTTTCCGAATTTGCGGTTTGGGTTCCGGCGGAACTGGCCGCCCGATGAACCTCTGACGAAACGGCCGGGCGGTCGGATGCCCGGCAAGGTGAAGGTCCACTCTTCGCGAATGGGGCAGGGCAGGGCGGTCATGCGTCGTGCTGACGCTGTTGAATCGTCTGTCGCGCCGACCGCCCCCGTCAGTGACGACTCAGTTTCCCCGATATTGCGTGCTGTGCCCGACGCGCCTCGGCGAAAAGCGCTCGGAGGGGCTTTGCTGACCGGCTTGACGGAGGGAATCTGTTTTGTTAACTGGCCGTGGCCGCAGACGCCTGCCTCCCGCGGACTCGCACGAGTCTTGGTGAAGTTCTGTTCGAGATATTCTCTTTCTGTAAACCTCTCCGCGTCTCGCGCGGATGGTAATGTGGGACCCATCCATCCCGGCGAGACTCGCGCATGAGGAATGCAGTGAGATGTCCGATATTCCCCGTAATCCGTATCTTGACGGACCATTGCCCGTCATCTTTGTCCGAACCGCGTTCCCCATCATCTTCGTGATGAGCATGAACGGCCTCTTGACTGTCGTGGACGCCTTGTTCCTCGGGCATTACGTCGGCGAGGCCGCCCTTGCTGCCGTCACGTTGATGTTTCCGCCATACATGCTGATCGTGGCCTTCGCCACGCTGGTTGCCAGCGGCATGTCAAGCATTCTGGCGCGCGACCTGGGCGGGCGACGCCTGGAAGCGGCGATCAGGATCTATGCCAGCGCCCATTGGCTGGCTCTTGCCGCGGGTGCGGTTCTGTTCGCGCTGTTCGCGCTGTTCGCCCGACCGGTCATCGCGCTGGCTGCGGGCGGAAACGACGCGCTCGCGCCACTCGCTGCGACCTATCTGCAAATCCTCGTCGTCTTCTCGCCGCTTCTCTTCGTCCTGTCCGTCAATTCCGACGCGCTGCGCAGCGAGGGCCGCGTCGGCTTCATGGCGG
>JBAVQZ010000470.1:0-5937 GCA_049694515.1 Paracoccaceae bacterium
CGCGCACCCGGTCGGGCAAGACCTTCACCCTGCATCCCAGCCCGCAGCTTTTCGAAAGCTGGAGCCAGTTCGCCGGCCGTCTGCGCCGCCTTGTCGCCAGCACCTTTGGCGCCTCGCAGGCGGCGCGCAACGACACGCGGGACTATTATTTCGGCGGCTCCTACATGGCCAGCCACTCGATTCGCCCGCCGCAGGTGCTGCCGCAGCCGCTGGGCCTGTCCGGCGGAATCCGAATCCTGGTGCATGGCGATCCCACATTCATGGTGATGGACAACCTCAAGCGCCAGTTCGAGCAGGTGATCGGCACCAAGATCAACCAGCGCGCGTTTTCCATCGACCGCCTTCACGAAGAGGCGCTGCGCAACGCCGAGCGCAAGGCCAGCCGCTATGACATCATCGCGGTAGACCTGCCCTGGATCGGCGAGTTCGCCGAGCGCGGCCTGCTGCTGCCCCTGTCCGAGGTGATGGACGTGGAGCGGCTGGACCCCAGCGATTTTCACACCGCCGGCTGGCGCGGCGCGCATTGGGGCGGCGTGCCCTACGGGGTGCCCAGCCAGACCACGCCGGAGCTTCTGTTCTATCGCCGCGACATGTTCGCCGAAGCGGGGCTGGAGCCGCCGCGCACCACCGACGAGGTGCTGCGCGCGGCCGAGGCGCTGCACAATCCTGCCCACGGCGTCTATGGCATCGCCTGGAACGCCGCGCGCGGCACCGCGCTGGGCCACACCTTCATGATGACCTGCGCCGATTTCGGCCAGCCGATCTTCGACCTGCCGCCCATCGCCGGCGGATTCGACGCCGATCACCTGAACACCGCCGCGCTGCGCCCCACAATCGACACGCCGCGCGCGCTGGAGGCGGCGGAATACCTGATGGAACTGATCCGCTTCTCGCCGCCCGACATCCTGTCGATGTCGTGGTACGAGCGTGTCCGCCCCTATGCCGCCGGCAGGATCGCGATGGCCTACGGCTATACGCTTCTGGCCCCCTATTTCGAGTTGGACCCGGCCTCGCCCGCCTACGGGCAGACCGGATACCTGCCGCATCCGGCCGGCCCGCAGGGCGCGCCGATTGCGCCGGTGGGCGGCTATGTCCTGGGCATTCCCAGCAACCTGCCCGAAGAGCGCCGCGCCGACGCGGCCGAGGCGCTGATCGCCTTCACCTCGCCCGAGGCGCAGAAGCTTTATGTCCAGAGCGGCAGCCGCACCGCGCCGCGCTACTCGGTCGGCGCCGATCCCGAGGTGCGGCGCCTGTCGCCGATCTTCGAGGCGGTGGACGGCATGTCCTGGCGCGACGAGCTTCAGTTCTGGCCGCGCCCGCCGGTGCCCCGCATCGCCGAGATCATCGAGGTCTGCGGCCACGAATTCCACGACATGCTGCGCGGCAAGGTAAGCCCGCGCACCGCATTGCAGACGGTTCAGGCACGCGCCGAAGCCATCATGAAAGACAACGGTCACTAGAGGAGGAAGACCATGGATCCCGAACGCCTCAAGGGAAAGAACATACTGATCACCGGTGCCGCGCAGGGCATGGGCGCGACCAATGCCGAGCATTTCGCCGAACAGGGCGCCAATGTCTGCCTCGGCGATCTCGACATCGACGAGGCGCAGAAGGTCGCGGACCGGATCAACGGGCGCGGCAACGGCAAGGCCATCGCGATCAAGATGGACGTCTCCAAGCGCGAGGACAACCGCGCCGCGGTCGAGGCCACGGTGGACGCCTTCGGCATGATCAATGTCGGGCTGTTCAACGCCGGCCTCAACAAGCCGAAGTTCTTCATGGACATCGACGAGGACAACTGGGACCTCATCATGAACGTGAACACCAAGGGCATGTGGCTTGGCATGCAGGAGGTGGCGCGGCAGATGATCAAGCAGGGCCCGCAGGAGCATGTCTACAAGCTGATCAACGTGGGCTCCGTCGCCTCGCGCAAGCCGCTCTACGACGTGACGGTCTACTGCACCTCGAAATACGGCTGCCTCGCGCTGACCCATTGCGGCGCGATCACGCTGGCCGAGCACAACATCACGGTCAACGGCTACGCGCCCGGCGTGGTGAAAACGCCCCTGTGGGAGCAGCTCGACAAGGACCTCGTGGAGATCGGCTTCAAGAAGAAGGAAGGCCAGGCCTTCGACGACATCGCCGAGATCCTGGCGCTGAAGAAGGTCTCCTACCCCGACGACGTCAAGGGGACGGCGGCTTTCCTTGCAAGCCATGACAGCGACTACATGACCGGCCAGATGATCCACATCGACGGCGGCTGGGTCATCCAGTGAAACCGGGGGCTGCGGCCCCCGTCCATCCCCCAATCCCCTGAAGCGCCCCTCGGGCGCATGGAGACATTTCATGACCAGCAACGCACTCAACCCCCGCATCCTGCAACCGGGCGACATCGACCCGAACTGGCGCTGGGAAAAGCACCTGCCGGCCCTGGGCCATACCTCGGTCGACTTCGAACGCCGCGTCGACCAGGACCGTTTGCGCCGGTATCGACTCAGCCGCACCAAGGACGCGCTGAAGAAATCGAACTGCGGCTCGCTGCTGACTTTCGACGTCAACAACATCCGCTACATCTCGGGCACCAAGATCGGCGAGTGGGAGCGGGACAAGATGTGCCGCTTCGCGCTGCTGTGCGGTGACGACGAGCCTTACGTCTGGGATTTCGGCTCTGCCGCGGTGCACCACCGCGAATACTGCGACTGGCTTGACCCCGAGCGGATGCGCGCCGGCGTGGTGGGCATGCGCGGAACGATCCCGCCCAGCTTCGGCCTGATGAAGAAATACGCCGAGGAGATCGCCAACCTGATCAAGAAGGCCGGCATGGCCGACATGCCGGTGGGCGTCGACTATGCCGAAACCGCGATGTTCTTCGCCCTGCAAGAGGCCGGCCTGAACGTCGTTGACGGTCAGCAGATCATGCTTTCGGCACGCGAGATCAAGAACGTCGACGAGATCCAGTTGCTCAATCAGGCCGCCAGCATGGTGGACGGTGTCTATGACATGATCTGGCATGAGCTGCGCCCCGGCATCCGCGAGAACGACATCGTCGCGATGTCGAACAAGATGCTTTACGAAATGGGCTCGGACGACGTCGAGGCGATCAATGCCATCGCGGGCGAGCGGTGCAACCCGCACCCGCACAACTTCACCGACCGGTATTTCCGCCCCGGCGATCAGGCGTTCTTCGACATTCTGCAGGCATATCAGGGCTATCGCACCTGCTATTACCGGACCTTCAACATCGGCCGGGCGACGCCGTCGCAGAACGACGCCTATATCCGCTGCCGCGAATGGCTGGACAACGCGATCGCGCTGATCAAGCCGGGCGTGACCACGGATGTCGTCGCCAAGGCCTTCCCGAAATGCGAGGAGTTCGGCTTCCCTGATGAGCTTTCGGCCTTCGGCCTGCAATTCGGCCACGGCCTGGGGCTGGCGCTGCACGAGCGTCCGATCATCAGCCGCGCCGTCAGCCTTGAGAACCCGATGACGATCGAGACCGGCATGGTCTTCGCGCTGGAAACCTATTGCCCGGCCTCCGACGGCTATTCCGCCGCGCGGATCGAGGAAGAGGTGGTGGTGACCGACAAGGGCTGCACCGTGATCAGCCTGTTCCCGGCCGAGGAACTGCCGATCGCCAACCGTTACTGATCCTGCGGCCCGGTCTTCGGGCCGGGCCCGCAAAAGGAGCATCGAGATGAGCCCCGCGAAGAAGAAGACGAAGACCAACACCGAAGATTACATGCGGATGTATACGCAGATGGTGCGTATCCGCGCCTTCGAGGACAATGCCAACCAGCTGTACCTGTCGGCCAAGATGCCCGGCCTGACCCACATGTATTCGGGCGAGGAGGCGGTCGCGGTGGGCATCTGCGAGGCGCTGACGGACGACGACCGGATCACCTCGACCCACCGGGGCCATGGCCATTGCGTCGCCAAGGGCGCCGATTTCAAGCAGATGTTCTGCGAACTTCTGGGCAAGGAAGAGGGGTATTGCCGCGGCAAGGGCGGCTCGATGCACATCGCCGACCAGAGCCACGGCAACCTCGGCGCCAACGCCATCGTCGGCGGTTCGATGGGCATTGCCACCGGTTCGGCTCTGCGCTCCAAGCTTCTGGGCAGCAAGGACGTGACCGTCTGCTTCTTCGGCGACGGCGCCACCGCGCAGGGGCTGTGGTACGAGGTCATGAACATGGCCGCGCTGTGGCACCTTCCGGTCATCTATGCCTGCGAGAACAACGGCTATTCCGAATACACCTCGACCGACGAGATCGCCGCCGGCTCGATCAAGGCCCGGCCCGAGGCGTTCGGCATCGAATCCTTCCAGATCGACGGGCAGGACGTGCTGGCGGTCAACGACCTGACGGAAAAGCTGGTCGCCCGCTGCCGCAAGGGCGAGGGGCCGTTCTTCATCGAGCTTCTGACCTATCGCTATCACGGCCACCATGTCGGCGACATCAACCGCGATTACTACCGCGAGAAGTCGGAAGAGACGATCTGGAAAGAACAGCGCGACCCGATCGTCAATTTCGGCCAATGGCTGACGAAGGAGGGGATCGCGAGCGACGAGGAGCTGGAGAAGATCCGCGCCGATGTGAAAGCCGATGCCGAGGCCGCCGTGGAATACGCGCTGGCCGCCAAGTACCCCGACGTGAGCGAGGTCACGATGCACGTCTACGCCCCCAACGACGCGGCGTGAGGAGAGACGATATGAGAGAGATCACCCTTTCGAAGGCCGTCAACGAGGCCATCGCCGAGGAAATGCGCCGCGACCCGACCACCTTCCTGCTGGGCGAGGACGTGGCCGAGGCGGGCACGCCGTTCAAGGTGCTGTCCGGCCTGGTCGAGGAATTCGGCACAGAGCGCGTCATCGACACCCCGATCGCCGAGCCCGGCTTCGTGGGCATCGCGGTCGGCGCGGCGCTGACCGGCTCGCGCCCGATCGTCGATCTGATGTTCGGCGACTTCCTGTTCCTGGTCATGGATCAGCTGTGCAACCAGGCGGCCAAGGCCTATTACATGTCCGGCGGCAAGCTGAACGTGCCGATGGTGCTGCGCACCAACCTGGGCGCCACGCGCCGCTCGGCCGCGCAGCACAGCCAGTCGCTGCACGCGCTGGTGGCGCATATTCCGGGGCTGAAGGTTGCCCTGCCCTCCTCGGCCTACGAGGCCAAGGGGCTGATGAAGACCGCGATCCGCGACAACAACCCGGTCGTGATCTTCGAAGACAAGCTGATGTACAACGACAAGGCCCCGGTGCCCGAGGAGGAATACCTGATCCCCTTCGGCGTGGCCAACATCCTGCGCGAAGGCTCGGACATCACGCTGGTCGGTACTTCCTCGATGGTGCAGGTCTGCCAGAAGGCCGCCGAGATGCTGGCCGCCGAAGGCATCAGCGCCGAGGTGATCGACCCGCGCACCATCGTGCCGCTGGACGAGGAGACGATCCTGAAATCGGTGCGCAAGACGTCGCGCGCGATCGTCGTGGACGAAGGTCACCAGAGCTATGGAATCACCGGCGAGATCGCCAGCCGGATCAGCGAGAAGGCGTTCTATCACCTCGACGGGCCGGTGATCCGCATGGGCGCGATGGATGTGCCGGTGCCGTTCTCGCCCGCGCTGGAGGACATCACCGTGCCGACGCCCGAGGGCGTGGCCGAGAACGCGCGCCGCCTGATGCGCGGGGAGATGTTCGATGCCGCATGAGATCATCATGCCCGCGCTCGGCATGGCGCAGGACACCGGCCTGCTGGTCAACTGGCTGAAACAGCCGGGCGACGCGGTCAAGGCCGGCGATGCGCTCTTCGAGGTGGAGACCGACAAGTCCACGATGGAGGTCGAGGCCCCCGCCGACGGCTACCTCACCGACGTGAGCGCGGCGGCGGGCGACGACGTGCCGGTGGGCCAGGTCATCGCGCGGATTTCCGACAGCCCCGAGGG
>JBAVQZ010000471.1:0-4889 GCA_049694515.1 Paracoccaceae bacterium
TTTGGAACTCCTATTGGCCAGGTCCTCGGCCACGCCCGACACCCCCTGCACCACCATCACGAAGATCACCGAACTGGCCGCCGCCCAGCCCGGATCGAGCTGCGCCAGCGCAACGAGCGCCCCGATCTGCAACGCCAGCCCCGCGTAGAGCGTCGATGTCAGGCCGAACCGCGCCGCGATCCAGCCGGCCGACAGGTTGGTGACCATGCCCATCACCTCGTAGAGCAGGAAGAGATAGGCCAGTTGCACCGGCGAGAAGCCCAGTGTGTGAAAATGCAGCAGCACCAGCATCCGCAGCGCGCCGTCGGTCAGCATGAACGCCCAGTAGGCCGCCGTCACGGCGATATAGGCCGCCATACCTTCGGGCCTTCGGGCCGTCGAGGTCATCCCATGCGCTCCGCGATCATGCGGGCCACATCGGCCAGGCGGCAGCAATAGCCCCATTCATTGTCATACCAGGCAAAGACCTTCACCTGCGTGCCATCGGTGACCATTGTGGAGGGTGCGTCGATGATCGCGGAACGCGGATCGTTCAGGAAGTCGCAGGAGACGAGCGGCCGTTCCTCGTAGCCCAGGATGCCCTTGAGCGGCCCCTCGGCGTAACGCTTGAAAAGGGCGTTGACCTCGTCGGCGGTGGTGGCGCGCTTCACCTCGAACACGCAGTCGGTGAGCGAGGCGTTCAGCAGCGGCACCCGCACCGCATGGCCGTTCAGCCGCCCCGCAAGCTCGGGGTAGATCAGCGTGATCGCGGTGGCCGAGCCGGTGGTGGTGGGGATCAGCGAATTGAGCGCCGAGCGCGCCCGGCGCATGTCCTTGGCGGGGCGGTCAACGATAGTTTGGGTGTTGGTCACGTCATGGATCGTTGTGATCATGCCGTGCTCGATTCCCAGCTCCTCGTGGATCACTTTCACCACCGGCGCCAGGCAGTTGGTCGTGCAGGAGGCCGCCGTCACGAGGTCATGCTTTTCAGGGTCATAGAGGCCGTCATTCACGCCATGGACCAGGTTCAGCGCGCCCGCGTCCTTGACCGGCGCGGAGACGAGCACCTTCCTCACGCCGGCCGCGTAATAGGGCGCGAGCTTTTCGGCGGTCTTGAACACGCCGGTGCAATCGATCACCAGATCGACGTCCAACTCGGCCAGCGGCAGGTCCTCGATCCGGGCGGCGCGGGTCACCCGCATCCGCGTGCCGTTGATCGTCAGGCTGTCGGCGTCATGCGAAATCGCGGCGGGCCAGCGGCCGTGCACCGTGTCGAACTCCATCAGCAGGGCATGCTGCGCAGGCGTGCCGGCGACATCGTTCAGCAGCACGATATCGCCCGGCAGCCCCTGGTCGAAAACCGCCCGCAGCAGAAGTTTTCCCATGCGGCCGAGGCCGTTGATCGCGATGCGTGCCATGAAATCCCCCTATGCCGCGTTCAGACGGTTTCCGCGTCGTCGATGTGGCCGATTTCATCCAGCCGGTTCTGAAGCGAAAGCTTGTCCAATTCGGAAAACGGCAGCGCGACGAAGGCCTGAACCCGCCTGAGCATCTGACCGTAGGTCGTTGCGAAGGCGAGGGATTTCTCGGCCTTTGTGCCGTCGACCTTGACCGGGTCCGGCAGACCCCAATGCGCGGTCACCGGCTGGCCCGGCCAGGGCGGACATTCCTCGTTCGCGGCGCTGTCGCAGACGGTGAAGACGAAATCCATCTTCGGCGCGTCCTCGGCCTGGAACTCGGCGACGTTCTTGGACCGGAGCGCCCAGATGTCGTGGCCGTTGCGCTTCAGCAGATCCAGCGCGAAGGGGTTCAGTTCGGAACAGGGCTTGGTCCCGGCCGAGAAGGCGCGGAACGTCCCCTTGCCTTCGCGGGTCAGAAGCGCCTCGGCGAAGATGGAGCGGGCGGAATTGCCGGTGCAGATGAAAAGCACGTTATAGACTCTCGGTGTCACTTCATTTTCTCCACTCAGGGCCGCGGCCGTTCGCGACGCGCAAAGATCGGGGCGGCCACGGCAGCAGTCAGCCACCAGGAAATCCACCAGCGCGCCCATCCGCGCCATGCACACGCTGTAGAGGATCGACCGTCCCTGCCGCTGCGATGTGACCAGCCCTGCCCGCTCCAGCGCCGAAAGATAGACCGACAGCGTGTTGGGCTTTAGCCCCAGCGCAACGGCGATCTCGGACGGGCGCACCCCTTCGGGCGCGCGACGGGCCAGAAGGCGGAACACCCGCAAGCGGCCCTCATGGCCGAGCGTGTACAGGCTTTCGGTTGCGTCTTTTATTTCCATAATTCATGAATATTGGAATCGTTTGGAATTGCAACCGCTTTCCACGATGGCCCGTTGCGCGGGAGCAACGCCACAGAATTGACACATTTGCGGCACTGGCGGAGCACTCTCCCGTGATCACATGCTGACATCATGCATCCGCGAAACGAGATGCAGGGGAGTTCCAGAGGCAGACGGGCCGGACAGGCCCGAAGGAGCAGACAAATGGCATCGCAATACCCCCCCAAGCCCGCGGAGGATCCTCGCAAGAGCGAAGATCAGACCGCGAAGGGCGAAAAGCCCGCACCGCAACCCAAGCCCAAGCCGCCCTTCTATTCCGACTGGGCCAGCATCTGAGGCGACGCGACGGTTTTCAGAGTCCCGCGCGCGGGGTATCCTTGTTCCCGCTGACAGCCGCGAGGCGCCGATGACCACGCCCGTTTCCTCGATCCGCAATCTCGGCCCCGCGATGGAGGCCGCCTTTGCCAGGGTGGGCATCACCTCGGCCGAAGCCCTGCGCGAGATCGGCGCCGACGCGGCCTATGCGCGGCTGCTGGAGGCTGGCCACCGGCCGCATTTCATCGCCTATTACGTGATCGTCATGGGCTTGCAGGGGCGGCCCTGGAACGACTGCCGCGGCGCCGAAAAGGCCGCGCTGCGCGACCGCTTCGACGCGCTGAAGGCCGCGCGGCCGCAGGACGGCCTGTCGGAGCTTGAGGCAGTGCTGAACGAGATCGGCGTCGTGGATCGCCGAGGCCGTGCCTGACTCCTGATGCCGGCGCACGAAAAAGCCGCCGGCCCGGAAGGGCGGCGGCTTTCGCGGTTCGCAAGCTGATCCGGCTCAGCCGACCAGTTCGAGCCCCGAGAAGAAATAGGCGATCTCTTCGCGGGCGGTATCCTCGCCGTCGGAGCCGTGGACCGAGTTCTCGCCGATCGACAGCGCGTATTCCTTGCGGATCGTGCCCTCGTCCGCCTCGGCGGGGTTGGTGGCACCCATCACCTCGCGGTTCTTGGCGATTGCGTCCTCGCCTTCCAGCACCTGCACCACGATCGGCTCGGAGGCCATGAAGGTGCACAGCTCGTCATAGAACGGGCGCTCCTTGTGCACGGCATAGAACACGCCGGCCTGCGCCTTGGTCAGCTTGATGCGCTTCTGCGCGATGATCCGCAGGCCCGCGGCCTCGAGCTTGGCGTTGATCGCGCCGGTCAGGTTGCGCTTGGTCGCGTCGGGCTTGATGATGCTGAAGGTGCGTTGAATGGCCATGTCGCTCTCTCTTTCTCTTGTTTCGCGGCTTTTGCGTCGAAAATCGCGGCTCTGCTAGCATGGGGCGGTGCCATTGAAAAGCGGCGATTGACGGGGGGTGCGACATGCGGCAAACCCGCCCCCATGCTCAGTATCAACGAGATCTCCTATTCCGTCGAAGGAAGACCGCTTTTCGAGGGCGCCTCGGCCAACATTCCCACCGGGCACAAGGTGGGGCTGGTGGGGCGCAACGGCACCGGGAAGACGACGCTGTTCCGCCTGATCCGGGGTGAACTGACGCTGGAGGGCGGGTCGATCTCGCTTCCCTCGCGCGCCCGCATTGGCGGCGTCGCGCAGGAGGTGCCGTCGTCGGATGTGTCGCTGCTGGACACGGTGCTGGCCGCCGACACCGAGCGGCGCGAGTTGATGACCGAGGCAGAGGTGACGACCGACGCGCATCGCATCGCCGAGGTGCAGACGCGGCTGGCGGATATCGACGCATGGTCGGCCGAGGCGCGCGCCGCCTCGATCCTCAAGGGGCTGGGCTTCGACGATGCCGAGCAGCGCATGCCCTGCTCGGCCTTTTCGGGCGGCTGGCGGATGCGCGTCGCGCTGGCCGCGGTGCTGTTCGCGGAGCCCGACCTGCTGCTGCTGGACGAACCGACCAACTATCTTGACCTCGAAGGCGCGCTATGGCTGGAAAGCTATCTGGCGCGCTATCCGCACACGGTCATCATCATCAGCCACGACCGCGCGCTGCTGAACCGCACGGTGGGTGCGATCCTGCATCTGGAGAACCGCAAGCTGACGCTCTGGCAAGGGCCTTACGACCAGTTCGCCCGCCAGCGCGCCGAGCAGCGTGCGGTGCAGGCCGCGCAGGCCAAGAAGCAGGAGGCGCGGCGGGCGCATCTGCAAAAGTTCGTCGACAGGTTCCGCGCCCAGGCCACAAAGGCAAAACAGGCGCAGAGCCGGGTCAAGATGCTGGAGAAGATGCAGCCGATCACCCTGCCCGAGGATGTCGCGCGCACCGTCTTCACCTTCCCCGACCCCGAGGAGCTGCCGCCGCCGATCATCTCGACCGAGGATGTCTCGGTCGGTTATGGCGAAACGGTGGTCCTGCGCAAGCTGAACCTGCGGATCGACCAAGACGACCGCATCGCACTTCTGGGCAAGAACGGCCAGGGCAAATCGACCCTCGCCAAGCTGCTGTCCGACCGATTGGCGCCGATGGGCGGGCGGATGAGCAAGTCCTCCAAACTGCGGATCGGGTTTTTCGCCCAGCACCAGGTGGACGAGCTGCGGGTTGAGGAAACCCCGCTGCAGCACCTTCTGCGCGCCCGCCCGGCCGAGGGGCAGGCGAAACTGCGCGCGCGTATGGCGGGCTTCGGCCTGGGCGCGGAC
>JBAVQZ010000472.1:0-3894 GCA_049694515.1 Paracoccaceae bacterium
GTTTCGGACGACAAGCCGCGCGGGGCATTGATCGGCGGCGCGGCCGGCGTGGTGGCGGGCGCGCTTATCGGTTCGGCCAATAAGCCGGGCAAGTGCCGCTACCGCACGAGCGACGGGCGTGAATATATCGCCGATTGCCCCGAGGGATATTGAGGAACCTGACAGCGCCCGAAGGCATGTTTACCTGACACGGGCGGCTATTGTGCGGCCCCGCCCCTTGAGCCAGGCCCGGCGGGACGGGGCATGGCAACCGTCGGCGCGCGCGCCAATGTCGCGCGGGCCCGCCCTTGCCGCTTGGACTCGTAAAGCGCCATGTCGGCGTCATGAAGCATTGTATCGGCCCGTGGTCGGCCATAGCGGGTTGAAAGGGTTGTGCCGATGCTTGCCGAGATACGGCAGATGTCATTGTCTATCGTGATCGGCTCTTCCAGGCGCGCGATGATGCGGCAGGCGATTGCGTCCAGCCGCGCGGCATCGACCAGATCGTCGAAAATCAGCACGAACTCATCGCCGCCGACGCGCAGCACGGCGTCCCGGTGACGCGTCTCTTCGCGAAGGATACGGGCGGCGTGTCTGAGCACCTGGTCGCCCGCGGCATGACCGTGCCGATCGTTCACGCTCTTGAAGAAGTCGAGATCCAGATGCATCAGGGCGAAAGGGCGCTTCGCCTCGATCAGTCCGGTGAGCACGTGATCCATCGCGCGGCGGTTCTGAAGGCCGGTGAGTGTATCGGTATGGGCCTGCTCCTCGGCGACGATCCGGGCATTTTGCAGGCGCTGGTTCAGGTTGCGCGTCTCCTCCATCACTGCCGATTTCGCCTCGACCAGATAAAGCATCTCGACAGTCAGGTCGGTGGCGGCAAAATCGCCGATCGTGAGGCCGTATTCGGTGACCGCCTGGAGAACCGAGATGCCGAAGGACAGGTTGACCAGCGCCCCCTGCGCCCCGTCCAGCGCGATCACGATCCCCCTGAACGCCGTGGAGGGTGGATCGCGAAACGCCAGGTGGAGCGGTGTTCCGTCGCTCTGCGGAATCCCGGTCAGAGCACAGGCATTCCGGGGCCTGCGAATCTCGAACACGTCGCGAAACGGTCGCCCCGTCAGCGACTTGTCAACGCGCAGCTTTCGCAAGGTCGGCCCGACGCGGCGGATTGTTGTGTCCGGCGCCAGCCACACATGCATTGGCATCAAAATCCCGGCTGCCGCCGGCGAAAGGCTCATCCGATGGGGCATCGGCCCCTATACCGCCGGTCGGACGAGGGTAAAGCTGCGCCCCTCGGCGAAACTGCAATCCAGAAGTTCGATCCGCAGAAGGGCGCCGTCCCCCGCCTCGCCGGCATGTTCCAGCAGGACCAGCGCGCCGTAATCGTCGGCCATCGCCCGTAAAATGCCCATCATGACCCGGCACGCCCCCGCAAAGTGACAGCGGCAGAACAGGCGGAACGTGCTCGGCGTGTCCTCGACCAGATGCAGTTCCGGAACTTCCAGATCGGGCACCGCCAGCCGTGCGCGGTCGGGCAGATCGTCGAGCGACATCAGAAATTCGGTGAACGTCTCACCACCGAAACGCAGCAGCCGACGTACCGGCTCAAGCCGGGGATTGGAGACGAGGAAGGTGCCCAGATCTTCCATGACCGCATCGCGCGGCTTGTCCAGCCGATCCGAAACCGCGTCGAGAACCGCGTCGGTCAGCGCGTCGTTGTAGCACAGCATCGCCTCGAACCCGTCCGGGCCGATTCCGGCGACCTCGGAGATCCGGCGCCAGCACGCCTCGCCATAAGTGTCCTGCACGAAACACTGGATGGACCTGTTGATCAGACCATGCATCGTACGCACCCTTCCTGTTTCGGAAAGGAGCCTAGGGCGCAGAAGTTAATAATTCACCAATCGGGGTCGGCTCAGAAATCCGTCGGCGCGCCGCCCTCGACCTTGCGCCGTTCGACGAAAGCCTCCAGCTCCTCGCGAATGGCGGCGTCCATAGGCGGGGTCTCGAAACTGTCCAGGATGCGCTTGTAGAGGACATGCGCACGCTCGGCCGTCCAGACCGCGCCGTCCAGCGCCCAGCCCTCGTAATTCTTCCAGTCCGAAAGGAAGGGCTGATAGAAGGCCGTGGTATAGCGGCTCTGGGTATGATCGCAGCCGAAGAAATGCCCGGCGCTTCCGACCTCGCGGATCGCATCGAACGCAATGTCGTCAGTCGTGGTGGCGGTGATCTCGGGCTCGAAATAGCGTTGGATCTGCTGCAACAGTTCGCAATCCATTATGAATTTTTCGGGGCTGGCGATCAGCCCGCCCTCCAGCCAGCCGGCGGCGTGATAGACCATGTTGACGCCCGACTGCACCGCCGACCACAGCGCGTTGGAGGTCTCCCACATCGCTTGGCCGTCCGGCACGTTCGCCGCGCAAGAGCCCGACGCGCGCAGCGGCAACCCGTAGAAGCGCGCCATCTGGCCGGTCATCTGCGTGGCGCGCATGTACTCTGGCGTGCCGAAGGCGGGCGCGCCGGATTTCATGTCCACGTTCGAGGTGAAGGTGCCCAGCGCACAAGGGGCGCCGGGGCGGATGTATTGCGCCAGCGCGATGGCGCACAACCCCTCGGCCAGCGACTGTGCCACGGCGCCGGCCATTGTCACCGGCGCCATGGCGCCTGCCAGAGTGAAGGGGGTGACCACCACCGCCTGCCCGCGCCGCACGCAGCGCATCCAGCCGTCCAGCATCGGCAGGTCGTGCTTCAGCGGCGAGGTGGAGTTGATGTTGGTGTACATATGCGGGCGGGCCTCGAATTCCTCGTGGCTCAGGCCGGCGGCGATCCGCACCATCTCCATCACGTCCTCGACCCGCTCTGCGCCCAGCGAGTAGGCATGCGCCACCTTGTCGGTCAGCGTCAGCTTGTCGAACAGAACGTCCAGATGCCGGACCGAGGGGTGAACGTCCACCGGCTCCACCGGGTAGCCGCCGGCGATGTGGATGCAATTGAAATACTGGGTCAACTTGAGAAGATTCTGACAGGTCTGACGCGTGCCCGGGATCTTTCCAGTCTCCAGATCCCAGTAGTTCGGCGGAGAGGAGACATTGACGAACACCATGTGCCGCCCGCCGATCGTCACCTGCCTTTCGGGGTTGCGCGGCGTGATGGTGAAGTTCGCCGGCGCCTTGCCGACCATCTCCATCACGAAATCGCGGCCCATGCGGACATTGGTGCCCTCCACGGTGCAGCCCGCATCGGCAAGGATCGCGCGCGCCTCGTCGTTCAGGAACTCGATGCCGATCTCTTCGAGGATCCGCATCGCCCCGTCATGAATCGCGGCGATACCGTTGTCATCAAGCGGCTCTGTCGGCCGGTCGGGGTTGAGCGGTATACGCCACGGGCTCTGCTCAATTGCCGCCGTGCCGTGGCGCCGAACATTGCCGGCGCGTCCGCCCGCGCGCCGCCTGCGTTGCAACGTGTCAGCCATGCGTCGCCTCCTTGCCTGACACACAGCAGACACCGCCGCAAGCGTGGCTTCCGCGCGAAAAGCGACGTCGGGCGTCGTTTTCGGAACGCTGCGCTCAGGCGGCGCGTGCGGTCAGATAGCCCGGCAGATGGCCGATATCGGGAAGGATGACATCGGCCAGGTCCCTCAGATCATCGGCCAGCGCAAGCCCGCTCAGAACGCCCGCGGTCCACATGCCCGCCTTGCGGCCCGCAAGAAGATCATGGCGGCTGTCGCCGATCATCAGCACCGAGTCGGGCGCCAGGTTCATGGCGTCGGCGAAGGCCAGAAGCTGGCCGGGCGCGGGCTTGGCCCCATGCCCCGAGTCGCAGCCGGCGATGAAATCGAACCGGCCCTCGACACCTGCCGCCTTGAGATGCGCCCGCGCCGGCGCCTCGGCGTCGTTGGTCACGACCCCCAGG
>JBAVQZ010000473.1:0-2169 GCA_049694515.1 Paracoccaceae bacterium
GTCGCCCGGCGCGGCCTGTTCGCGAACCAGCCGCTCCAGGTCGTCCTCGTCCACGATGGCGCGCGCGTGGCGGTGGCCGTGGCGGATCAACCCGGCCACCAGGTCGTCGCGTGTTGCACCCTCGATCGGGTCTTCGCCGGCGGCATAGACCTCGGCGATCGCGACCACGTCGGCATCGTTGAAGCAGGCGCAGAAATCGTCGAACAGCGCGTGCAGCCGCGTATAGCGGTGCGGCTGATGCACCGCGATGACCCGGCCCTTGGTGGCCTGGCGCGCGGCGCGAAGCACGGCGGCGATCTCGACCGGGTGATGGCCGTAATCGTCGATCACGGTCACCCCGTTCACCTCGCCCACGCGGGTGAATCGCCGGTTGACGCCGCCGAAACTGGCCAGCGCGCTGCGGATCTCGTCGGTTTTCATGCCCAGGTGCCGGGCCACGGCAACCGCCGCCAGCGCGTTCGAGACGTTGTGATCGCCCGGCATCGGCAGGGTGCAGCCCTCGATCACCTTGCCCTCGGCCTGCAACGCGATATCGAAATGCGCGATCCCCTTGTCATAGGTCAGGTTCACCGCGCGCACATCGGCCTGTGCGTTGAAGCCGAAGGTGATCACCCGGCGGTCGGTGACGCGGCCCACCAGCGCCTGCACCTCGGAGTGGTCCGTGCAGCACACCGCGAGGCCGTAGAACGGGATGTTCGAAACGAAATCGTAGAAGCCCTGGCGCAACGCGTCGAAACTGCCCCAGTGTTCCATGTGCTCGGGGTCGATATTGGTGACAATTGCGATGGTCGCGGGCAGGCGGTTGAAGGTGCCGTCGGATTCGTCGGCCTCGACCACCATCCACTCGCCCTCGCCGATCCGGGCGTTGGAGCCGTAGGCATGGATGATGCCGCCGTTGATCACGGTGGGGTCGATCCCGCCCGCGTCCAGCAGGGTGGCGACCATCGTGGTGGTCGTCGTCTTGCCATGCGTGCCGGCTACCGCGACGTTGGATTTCAGCCGCATCAGCTCGGCCAGCATCTCGGCGCGACGGACGACGGGCAGCCCCTGCCGGCGGGCGGCGTCCAGCTCGGGATTGCCGGGCTTGATCGCGCTGGAGATCACGACGACCTCGGCATTCTCGAGGTTCTCGGCGCGCTGGCCGATGAAGATTTCGGCACCGAGACCCGACAGCCGCTCGGTGATCGGGCTGGCTTTCAGATCCGAGCCCTGCACGCTGTAGCCGAGATTCAGCAGGACCTCGGCGATGCCGGACATGCCGATGCCGCCGATGCCCGTGAAATGGATCGGCCCCACGTCGATTGGAAGCTTGGTCGCCGCCGCGTTCATTTCGCCTGCCTTCTGCCTGCCAGCCCTTCGACGAGATCCACCAGCCGTTCGGTCGCGTCGGGGCGGCCGAAAGCCAGGGCCGCGTGGGCCATTTGCGTTGCGCCCTCGGGGCTGCCGAGGACGGCGCCTATCTGCTCTGAAAGCGACGCGGGCTCAAGGGCGGATTCGGGAATGAGGATCGCCGCGTCGGTCTTGGACAGCCCGCGGGCATTGGCCGTCTGGTGATCGCCGGCGGCGGCGGCATAGGGGACCAGGATCGACGGGCGTCCGATCACGGCGATATCGGCCACCGACGAGGCCCCGGCCCGCGAGATGACGAGCTGCGCCTCGGACAGCCTTGCGGGAATGTCGTCGAAAAAGGCCTGCACCTCGGCCTTTATGCCGGTGTTGGCATAGGCTTCACGCACCCAGGCGATGTCCTCCTGCCGGGCCTGATGGACGACGCGCAGATGCCGCAGAATCTCCTCCGGCAGCATGGCGACGGCATCGGGCACCACGTCGGACAGGATGCGCGCGCCCTGGCTGCCGCCGATCACCAGCAGGCTCATCGGGTAATCGCCGGGCGGAATATAGGGCGCCCCGGCGCGCTCCAGCACGGCGGCGCGGACCGGGTTGCCGGTGTGATGGCCCGCCACGCCCTTTGGCAACGCGGTGGGCCAGGTGCCGCAGGCCACGGCGTCGACCCGGCGGGCGAAGGCCGTGTTGACCTTGCCAAGAATGCCGTTCTGCTCGTGGATCATGCGCGGCCGGCGCAGGATGGTCGCCGCGGTGATCGCCGGGAAGGACGGGTAGCCGCCAAAGCCCACCACCACGGCGGGACGGTCGCGCAGCATCCGGAAC
>JBAVQZ010000474.1:0-2403 GCA_049694515.1 Paracoccaceae bacterium
GTTCGTGGCCTTCGCGCCCTATGACGCGCCGAAGGTGGCCGTGGCCGTGGTGGTCGAGCATGGCGGCGGCGGCTCCTCGGCCGCGGCGCCCATAGTGCGCGACATCGCGCTGCGCGCGCTCTATGGCACCGTGCCGCCTCTGACCGCCTACCCCGACAGCCAGCGTCGCGGCATCGAGGATCTGTTCAACTCGATGGATCTGCGCGACCCGGACTCGCCCTCCGGCGGGCGGAGCCGCGCATGAGCTATCTCGAATACAATCTCAAGACCGTTCCGGCGGGCTGGCGCAAGGTGTTCTATCTCAACTGGGCGCTGGTGCTGCTGCTGACCGCGGTGGCCGGCGTCGGGTTCATCATGCTCTACTCGGTCGCGGGCGGATCGTTCACCCCCTGGGCCGAACCGCAGATGAAACGCTTCGCGCTGGGGCTGGCGGCGATGTTCTTCGTGGCCTTCGTGCCGATCTGGTTCTGGCGCAACATGGCCGCGCTGGCCTACACGCTGTCGGTCCTGCTTCTTGTGGCGGTGGAGCTGTTCGGCGCGGTCGGCATGGGCGCCCAGCGCTGGATCGACTTGGGCTTCATGCGCCTGCAACCTTCTGAAATGATGAAGATAACCCTGGTGATGATGCTGGCGGCGTATTACGACTGGCTGGACATCCGCAAGGTCTCGCACCCGCTTTACGTGCTGATCCCGCTGGTGCTGATCCTGCTGCCCACATTCCTGGTGCTCAAGCAGCCGGATCTGGGCACGGCGCTGCTGCTGGTGATCGGCGGCGCGGCGGTGATGTTCGCCGCCGGGCTGCACTGGGCCTATTTCGCCGCTGTCATCGCGATGGGCGGCGGGCTGGTGACGACCGTGATGATGTCGCGGGGCACGCCTTGGCAACTGCTCAAGGACTACCAGTTCCGGCGCATCGACACATTCCTCGATCCCGGCTCCGACCCGCTTGGTGCGGGCTATCACATTACCCAGTCGAAGATCGCGCTGGGTTCGGGCGGCTGGGCCGGGCGCGGCTTCATGCAGGGCACGCAAAGCCGGCTGAACTTCCTGCCCGAGAAACACACCGACTTCATCTTCACCACCCTGGCCGAGGAGTTCGGCTTCATCGGCGCCTTCTCTCTGCTGCTGCTCTACGCGCTGATCATCGCCTTCTGCATCACCTCGGCGATGAAGAACAAGGACCGCTTCGCCGCGCTGCTGACACTGGGCGTCGCCGCCACCTTCTTCCTGTTCTTCGCGCTGAACATGGCTATGGTCATGGGGCTGGCCCCGGTCGTGGGCGTGCCGCTGCCACTGGTTTCCTACGGCGGCTCGGCGATGATCGTGCTGATGGTCGCCTTCGGCCTGGTGCAAAGCGCGCATATTCACAGACCGAGGGGACGATGACGCTCAAGATCCTGTTCGCCGCCAACCAAGAACGCTGGGCGCAATACCGCGACGTGCTGCCCGCCGCAATCGCCGAAGCCGGGCTCGACGCCCGCATCGTGACCGAAACCGACGCGCCGGAAACGGTGGATTACATCATCTATGCCCCCAATGGCACCGTCACCGATTTCACCCCCTTCACGCGAACCAGGGCGGTGTTGAACCTCTGGGCCGGGGTCGAGAAGATCGTCGGCAACGAGACCCTGACCCAGCCACTCTGCCGCATGGTGGATTCCGGGCTGGAGGAGGGCATGGTGGAATGGGTCACCGGCCATGTGCTGCGGCACCATCTGGGGATGGACGCGCAGATCCTGCACCAGGACGGGGTGTGGAACCCTGTGGTGCCGCCGCTGGCGCGCGACCGCCGCGTGGCGGTGCTGGGCCTTGGCGAACTGGGCCGCGCCTGCGCCGCGGCACTGGCGGCGTTGCGATTCGATGTCACCGGCTGGAGCCGAAGCGCGAAGGACCTGCCGGACGTCACCTGCCTGAACGGGGATGCGGGGCTTGAAAGGGCGCTCGCCCGCGCCGAGATCGCCGTGCTGCTTCTGCCGCTGACCGACGACACCGAGAACCTGATGAACGCCAAGCGGCTGGCGTGGATGCCGGAGGGCGCCGTGATCATCAACCCCGGCCGCGGCCCCTTGATCGACGACGACGCGCTGCTCGCCGCCCTGGATGCGGGGCGGATCGGCCACGCCACGCTCGACGTGTTCCGTCAAGAGCCGCTGCCCGCCGACCACCCGTTCTGGGCCCATCCCAAGGTGACGGTCACGCCGCATATCGCTTCGGAAACCCGGCCGGCCAGCGCCGCGCGCGTGATCGCCGAGAACATCCGGCGCGGTGAAGCGGGCGAGCCGTTCCTGTTCCTCGTGGACCGCGACAAGGGGTATTGAGGGCGGGGACGCGGGCGCCGGATCGTCTGCACGCCCTGTGCACACGCGGTGCACGGGATGTGCACAAGCCGGCGCGGCGCTTAGC
>JBAVQZ010000475.1:0-4751 GCA_049694515.1 Paracoccaceae bacterium
CCTATCGCACGGCGATTTTCGTCTCGAATCCAGCCGAGAAGGCAGCTGCCGAGAGGGCCAAGGCCGACGCCCAGGCCGAACTGGGCCGGAAGGTCGTGACCCAGATCCTGCCCGCAAAGCCGTTCTACGTGGCCGAGGAATATCACCAGGACTATTACAAGAAGAACGACCTGGTACTGACGCGCTTCGGCCCCAAGACGAAAGCCTCGGCCTACAAGCGCTATCGCGAGGCCTGCGGGCGCGATCAGCGGGTGCGCGCGCTTTGGGGCAAGGACGCCCCGTTCGTCGGTCACTGAGCGGTTTCGAGAAAGGCCAGAACCTCGTCTCGCGCCGGCATCACGTCCGCCGTGCCGGGCCGCGTCACCTGAATCGCGGCGGCGGCGGCGGCCTCGCGCAGGGCCTCTTCCCGTCCCGCACCGCGGTCCAGAGCCGCGGCGACAGTCCCGATGAAGCAATCGCCCGCGCCGGTGGTGTCCACGGCGCTTACCGGAAAGGCAGCGACGCTGACCGTCTCGGCGCCGCGCAGCGCCCAGCTTGCCCCGTCCGCCCCGCGTGTGACGATCATTTCCGGCACTTCGAGAACACCTATTGCCTCCGTCAACTGTGCCTCTTCAATCGCATTGAGCGCCAGCAGTGAAACATGCGGCAGCACCTCACGCACCGCGTCCACCGAGAATGGCGCTGCGGAATAGATCACGCGCATTCCTTTCTCGCGTCCCAGTTTCGCCGCGAGAACCTGGTGCGATGTTTCGTTTTGAAGCAGCAGCGTGTCGCCAGGCCCTGCGCTGTTCAGCGCCTCGGCGATGCGTGCCTCGCTCTGAGCGGCATTTGCACCGGCATGAAGGATGATCGCATTCTCCCCCGACGGGTCCACGGCGATGATCGCATGGGCCGTGGGGCCCGGAACCTCGCCCACGTGATCCACATTCACGCCGAAACCGCGCAGCCGTTCCACGGCCCAGCCCCCGCCTTCGCCGATCGCCCCGATATGGCGGACCTCGGCCCCGGCCCGTGCCGCGGCAACCGACTGGTTGGCGCCCTTCCCGCCAAGGCCCGACCGGTGGACCGGCGCCGCGATCGTTTCGCCCGGTCCGGGAAGATGCGCGACCTCATAGACGTAGTCGATATTGATCGAGCCGAGGTTGTAGATCGTCATCTCAGCCCACCTTGCTGGCGGCAAGGAGCGCCATGTTCGTGATGTCGTTGACGGTGGACACCGTGGAGCAGATCTGGATCGGCTTGTCCACGCCGGTCAGGATCGGACCGATCACCGTGGCCCCGCCCATCTCCTGCATCAGCTTGACCGAGATGGAGGCCGAATGCCGCGCCGGCACGACAAGCACATTGGCCGGGCCGGTCAGCCGCGAGAACGGGTATTTCGACATCGCGTCCAGATTCAGCGCGACATCGACGGCCATTTCGCCCTCATACTCGAAATCGACGCCGCGGGCATCCAGCACGCGGGGCGCCATATGCATCTTGGTGGCGCGTTCGCTGACCGGATAGCCGAAGGTCGAGAAACTGACGAACGCGACCCGGGGCTCCAGCCCCAGGCTGCGCGCGACTCCGGCGCCGCGCTCGGCGATGTTGGCCAGGTCCTCTTCGTCGGGCCACTCATGCACCAGCGTGTCGGCAATCAGGACGATCCGCCCCTTGTGCAACAGCGCCGTGACGCCGACGGCGCCATCCTGGGCACTGGCGTCGAAGACGTGATTTATCAGCTCCATCACATGCGCCGATTTCCGCGTCGCGCCCGTCACCATGCCATCCCCGTGCCCATGGGCCAGCATCAGGGCCGAGAATACGTGCCGGTCGCGCGCCGCAAGGCGGTGGATGTCGTGCTGGTCATGACCCTTCCGCTGAAGCCGGTCGTAAAGAAACGCCTTGTAGGTATCCAGATGCGCCGTGTTGGCGGCGTTGACGATCTCCAGCTCGTCCACCGCGTCGCCAAGGCCCTCGGCCGTCAACCGCTCGCGCACATCGGCCTCGCGCCCGACGACCAGCGCCTTGCCATATCCCGCGCGTTGATAGCTGACGGCGGCGCGCAGCACGCGCACATCGTCGCCCTCGGCAAAGATCATGCGGGCCTGCGCCGCCCGCGCCCGGGCGGAAATGCTGCGCAGGATGTTCGCTGTGGGGTCCATCCGCGCCTTCAGCGCCAGTTCATATCCCTCCATGTCCACGATCGGGCGGCGGGCCACGCCCGAGTCCATCCCGGCGCGCGCCACCGCGGGCGGAATCATGTAGATCAGTCGCGGGTCAAAAGGCGTGGGAATGATATAGTCGCGCCCGAAGGTCAGCTTGCGGCCATAGGCCATCGCTACCTCGTCCGGCACGTCCAGACGCGCCAGCCGCGCCAGCGCCTCGGCGCAGGCGATTTTCATTTCGTCGTTGATGGCCCGCGCATGGATGTCCAGTGCTCCCCGGAAAAGATAGGGGAAGCCCAGCACGTTATTCACCTGGTTGGGGTAGTCCGACCGGCCGGTGGCCACGATCGCGTCCGAACGCACCTCTTGCGCCTCTTCCGGCGTGATCTCGGGGTCGGGGTTGGCCATGGCGAAGATCACCGGATCGCCGCCCATGCTGGCCACCATTTCCGGCGTGACAGCGCCCTTGACGGACACGCCCAGGAAAACGTCGGCCCCCTTCATCGCGTCCTCCAGCGTGCGGGCATCGGTTTTTGCGGCATGGGCCGATTTCCACTGATTCATGCCTTCGGTCCGGCCCTGCCAGATCACACCCTTGGTGTCGCACATGATGCAGTTGTCGTGTTTCGCGCCCATGGCCTTGAGCAGCTCGAGGCAGGCGATTCCCGCTGCCCCCGCGCCGTTCAGCACGATCCTGCAATCCTCGATTTTCTTCTTCGACAGGTGCAGCGCGTTGATCAGGCCGGCGGCGCAGATCACCGCCGTGCCGTGCTGATCGTCGTGAAACACCGGGATGTCCATCTCTTCCTTCAGGCGCTGCTCGATGATGAAACATTCCGGGGCCTTGATATCCTCCAGGTTGATTCCGCCGAAGGTGGGCCCCATCAACCGCACGGCACGGATGAACTCCTCGGGGTCCTCGGTGTCCAGCTCGATGTCTATGGCGTTGACGTCGGCGAAGCGCTTGAACAGAACCGCCTTGCCCTCCATCACCGGTTTGGAGGCCAAAGCGCCCAGGTTCCCCAGGCCCAGAATCGCGGTGCCGTTGCTGATGACCGCGACCATGTTGCCCTTCGTGGTGTAGTCATAAGCGGTCTCGGGTGACTCCGCGATCGCTTCGACCGGGACGGCGACGCCGGGGGAATAGGCAAGGCTTAGATCCCGCTGCGTGGTCATCGGCGTTGTCGCGACGATTTCGTACTTCCCCGGGGTTGGCTCAAGGTGATAGGCCAAGGCCTCTTCGCGGGTAATTTTGGATTTTCTGGACATTGGCGGCCTGCCTCCTCCCTCACAGGTCTTACGGTCTTACCGCCCCGCGCGGATTGTCTCAACAAAAGATGGATTTCCGGCTTTTGTCCTCCCGGCGCGATTTGTAAGGTCTGCTGACCGAAGCACCGGGGGCCGCCAGTGACAATCGCCAACCCAGCCGTGACGCCGATGATGGCGCAATACCTGGAGATCAAGGAGGCGCACAAGGACGCGCTCCTTTTCTATCGAATGGGCGATTTCTACGAGATGTTCTTCGACGATGCGCTGGCCGCCGCTGCCGCTCTGGACATCGCGCTGACCAAGCGCGGCAAGCATCTGGGCCAGGACATTCCGATGTGCGGCGTGCCTGTGCATTCCGCGGAAAGCTATCTGCTGTCGCTGATCCGCAAGGGCTTCCGCGTAGCGGTCTGCGAGCAGATGGAGGATCCGGCAGAGGCCAAGAAACGCGGCGCCAAGTCGGTCGTGAAACGTGATGTCGTGCGGCTGGTCACCCCCGGCACGCTGACCGAGGAAAGCCTGCTGGAGGCGCGGCGCCACAACTTCCTGGCCGCTTACGCCGTGGTGCGCGACGAGGCGGCACTGGCCTGGGTGGACATTTCCACCGGCGCGTTCCGGGTGATGCCCTGCCCGCAGGTGCGTCTGTCGCCAGAACTCGCCCGCCTCGCCCCGCGCGAGGTGGTTCTATCAGAGGTGAACGAGGCCGATCTGGCCGAAACAGTGACGGATTGCGGCGCCGCCCTGACCCCGCTGGCCCGCGCGAGCTTTGACAGCACCGGCGCACAAAAGCGCCTGACGGAGCTGTTCAAGGTCGGCTCGCTGGATGCCTTCGGAAATTTCGGCCGCGCCGAGATGTCGGCGATGGGCGCCATCGTGGACTACTTGCACATCACGCAGAAGGGGAACCTGCCGCTGCTGCGCCCGCCGGTGCGTGAAACCGCGTCGGGAAACATGCAGATCGACGCGGCAACGCGACGCAATCTGGAACTGACCGCCAGCATGGCCGGCGGGCGCGATGGATCGCTGCTGTCCGCGGTCGATCGCACCGTCACGGCCGTCGGCGCGCGGTTGCTGGAGCGGCGCATCTCCAGCCCCTCCCGCGATCTGGACGTGATCCACGCGCGGCTGGACGCGGTGCGCTTCATGGCCGGGCAGACCCGCCTTGCGGATGATCTACGGGCGCATCTGCGCAAGGCGCCCGACATGGATCGGGCGCTGTCGCGGCTGGGCCTCGACCGGGGTGGACCGCGCGATCTGGCCGCTATCCGCAACGGGCTGGGACAGGCGCAAGCTGTGTCGGACGATTTGACCGGGACGGAATTGCCACCGCTTGTCGCG
>JBAVQZ010000476.1:0-10443 GCA_049694515.1 Paracoccaceae bacterium
GCGCAGCCCGCGCCAGCGCCTCAGCCAACGCCCGAGCCTGCGCCCACGCAGGACGCGGTGGCAAGTGCGGTGGACAGCGCCTTGCAGGATGCGCTTGGCGGCGGGTCGCAGACAACGACCGGAAACGGTCTTGCCGCCGCCGGGCCACCGATGACCAGCGGCGAGAAGGATGCGCTGCGCATCGCTGTTCAGAATTGCTGGGTGGTCGATCCGGGCTCGCCCGCCGCGAAGGTGACCGTTACGGTCGCGATGTCGATGACCGAGCAGGGCAAGGTCGCCGACGGCTCGCTCAAGCTGAAATCCAGCGAGGGCGGCGACGACCAGGCCGCGCAGGTCGCCTTCGACGCGGCGCGCCGGGCCATCCTGCGCTGCGAACGGGACGGCTTCGATCTGCCGGTCGAGAAATATGCACAATGGCGCGACATTGAAATGACATTCAATCCGGAGAAAATGAGGATCAAATGATGTTGAGAATTCTGACCCTCCTGCTCGCCCTTTGGGGCCTGACGGCGGCGCCCGCCCTGGCCCAGGACGGCCCGCTTCGGATCACCATCGACGAGGGTGTGATCGAGCCGTTGCCGTTCGCCGTCCCTGATTTCGTTGCCGGCAGCGGCGCCGCCGCGGAATACGCGCAGAATATCTCCCGCGTCGTCGCCTCCGATCTGGCCGGCACCGGGCTGTTCCGCGAGATCCCGAAAAGCGCCTTCATCGCGAATGTCACGAGCTTCGACAGCCCGGTGCAATATGCCGACTGGAAGGCGATCAACGCCCAGGCACTGATCACCGGGGCGGTGGATCTGGCCTCCGGCGGGCGGTTGACGGTCAAGTTCCGGCTGTTCGACGTCTATGCCGGCAAACCGCTGGGCGAGGGGCTTCAGTTCGCGGGCTCGACCGACAGCTGGCGCCGGGTGGCGCACAAGGTGGCCGATCAGGTCTATTCGCGGATCACCGGCGAGTCGGGCTATTTCGACAGCCGCGTGGTGTTCGTTTCGGAAAGCGGACCCAAGGACAACCGCGTGAAGCGGCTGGCGATCATGGACTATGACGGCGCCAACCTGAAATACCTGACCGACGGATCGTCGCTGGTGCTGGCGCCGCGTTTCTCGCCGAATGGCGACCGGGTGCTTTATACCAGCTACGAGACGGGATTCCCCCGTATCTACCTGCTGGACGTGGGCAGCGTCAGCCGCCGTGCCCTGGACGATCAGCCCGGGACGATGACCTTCGCGCCGCGCTTCGCGCCGGACGGCAAGACGGTCGTTTTCTCGCTGTCGCGCGGGGGGAATACCGACATCTATACGCTGGACCTTGCCAGCGGGCAGCGCACGCGCCTGACCTCGGCCCCGTCGATCGAGACCGGCCCCAGCTATTCGCCGGACGGGCGCAGCATCGTGTTCGAAAGCGACCGCTCGGGCACGCAGCAGCTTTACATCATGCCCGCCACCGGAGGAGAGGGCACGCGGATCAGTTTCGGCCAGGGGCGCTACTCGACCCCGGTCTGGTCGCCGCGTGGCGACACGATCGCGTTCACCAAACAGAACGCCGGGCGGTTCCATATCGGCGTGATGCGGACCGACGGCTCCGAGGAGCGGCTGCTGACCTCGTCCTTCCTTGACGAGGGGCCGACATGGTCGCCCAACGGGCGGGTGATCATGTTCGCGCGGGAAAGCGCGGGGGCCGGTGGCACGGCGGCGCTTTATTCGGTGGATGTTTCGGGGCGGAACCTGCAACGGGTTCCGGTGCAGGGCGGCGCGTCCGACCCGGCCTGGTCACCGCTTCTGCCGTAAGCGATGCGTTTCCAAAGCGCGTCTCGAATGATATGATCAAGGCAATCGAGCCAAGAACGAAAACAAGGACAGTGAAATGAAACTCCTTACCAAATCCATTCTGATCGTCGCCGCGCTGACCATGGCGGCCTGTAGCAATCCCGACAGGTTCGCCGCGGGTGGGGCCGGGGCCGGCGCCGGCGCGGATGCGGCCGGCATGGCCGGAAGCGTCAGCGACCCAACTTCGCCGGCCTATTTCCAGCAAACCGTCGGTGATCGGGTCTGGTTCGCGGTCGATCAGAGCAACCTGTCCGATTCCGCCACCGCCACGCTGGACGCGCAGGCCGAATGGCTGTTGAGAAACACCGAATACAGCGCGGTCATCGAAGGTCATGCCGACGAACAGGGCACGCGGGAATACAACCTCGCGCTCGGCGCGCGCCGGGCCAACGCCGTGCAGGAATACCTGGTGTCGCGCGGCGTGTCGCCGGCGCGTCTGCGCACGGTGAGCTATGGCAAGGAGCGGCCCATCGCGGTGTGCTCGGATGAATCCTGCTACAGCCAGAACCGCCGGGCGGTGACGGTCGTGACCGCAGGCGCCGGCAGCTGACGGGGACGAGCGCATGATTTTGCGGTTGCAGGTTCTTGTTCTGGCGCTGGCTCTGGCGGTTTCGGCCGCCGGGCCAGCGCCCGCTCAAAGCCGGGAGGAAACGCTGGCCGATGTCCGCCAGCAGCTTTCCGTCCTTTACGTCGAGATGCAGCGCCTCAAGCGCGAACTTTCGACGACCGGTGGCGCGCAATCGGGCCTGACCGGCGGCACCGCCTTGCAGCGCATCGACGCCATCGAAGAGCAGCTTCAGCGGCTCACCGACAAGACGGAGGAGTTGCAGCACCGCATCGACAAGGTCGTGTCCGACGGCACCAACCGCATCGGCGATCTGGAATTCCGGCTTTGCGAACTTGAAACCGATTGCGACCCGAGCAAGCTGGGCGACACGCCAACGCTGGGCGGCAAGGTCGACTCTCCGCTTCCGGTCGCCAACACGCCGCCGCCGGACACCGCGGGCGGGGCGGAGCTGGCGGTGGGCGAGCGGGACGATTTCGACCGCGCCAAGGCCGCGCTGGATGCGGGCGACTACGAGGATGCTGCGCAGAAATTCCAGAACTACACCGACACCTATCCGGGCGGCGCGCTCAGCGGCGACGCGCATTTCTTCCGTGGCCAGGCGCTCAGCCAGCTCGGCCAGACGACCGACGCCGCGCGCGCCTATCTGCAAAGCTTCTCGGGCGCGCCGAATGGCGACCATGCGCCGGACGCGCTCTATAACCTGGGCATGGCGCTTCAGGAACTGGGCCAGACGCGCGAGGCCTGCGTGACGCTGGGCGAGGTTGGGGCGCGCTTCCCGGGCCTGCCCGTGGCCGCAAAGGCGCAGGACGCGATCAGCACGATCGGCTGCAATTGACCGGGCAGGATACGGCGCCGGCCGAGGCGTTTCGCCACGCCCTGTCCGGGCCTCTTCCTGCCCGCCTGGGCATCGCCGTCTCAGGCGGCGGCGACTCCCTGGCGCTTCTGCATCTGGCGGCCGAGTGGTCGCGCGACACGGACATCGCGGTCGCGGCCGTCACCGTCGATCACGGACTGCGCCCCGAGGCGGCGGCGGAAGCCCGGCATGTGGCCGGGATCTGCGGCCGGCTGGATATTCCCCACACGATTCTTCGCTGGCAGGGATGGGACGGCAGGGGCAACCTTCAGGACGTCGCGCGCCGGGCCCGCCAGCGCCTGATCGCGGATTGGGCCGCGTCGCAGGACATCGACACCGTGGCGCTGGGGCATACCGCCGATGACCAGGCCGAGACGGTGCTGATGCGGCTTTCCCGTGGCGCCGGGGTGGACGGGCTGTCGGGAATGACGCAGCGTCGCACGGCGCATGGCGTGACGTGGCTGCGCCCCTTGCTGAGCGTGTCGCGGCAGGCATTGCGCGACTATCTCACCGGCCTCGGCGAAAGCTGGATCGACGACCCTTCAAACGAGGATCCGGCCTTCGACAGGGTGAAGGCGCGCCGGGTGCTGGCGGCGCTGGCCCCTCTGGGCATCGATACGCAGGGGCTTTGCGCGGTTGCCGACAACCTCAGGGATGCGCGCGCCGCGCTGGAGGCGCAGACGCTTCGGGCGGCCCTTGATCTAGTGAGGATCGAGGCGGGTGACGTCGTGTTGAACCGGGCAGGGCTGCGCGATCAGCCGGTCGAGATTTCCCGCCGCTTGATGGTGCATGCCCTCAAATGGGTGTCGTCGGCAGAATACGGCCCAAGGACCGCAGCCCTGCGCGATGTGATGCACGCGTTGCAGAAGGGCCGCTCGGCCACGCTGCATGGCTGTCGCCTGTTGCGAGGCCGCGACGACTTGCGCGTTTGCCGGGAATACCGGGCGGTCCGCGAAACGCGCGGCCCGACCGATGCGCTCTGGGATGGTCGTTGGCGGTTTTCCGGCCCGCATGACAAGGGCTTGGCGCTTGGCGCTTTGGGGGTGGAGGGGCTCCGCCGCTGTCCCGCCTGGCGCGACACCGGTTTGCCGCGCGCTGCGCTGTCGGCCTCGCCCGCGGTCTGGCGGGACGGTGAATTGATCGCCGCGCCGCTTGCCGGGGTGGCCAATGGCTGGCGCGCCGAATTGGCGCAGGGCCCCGACAGCTTCTTCGACACGATTATATCGCATTGAACCTGAGCAGCTAATCTCTATTTTAGAGAGGTGGCCGGCCTTGATCCGGTCCCCCGAATTCAAGGAGTTCACCGTGGGCAACGCGCGTAACATCGCCTTCTGGGTCGTTCTGTTTCTTCTGATCCTGGCCTTGTTCAATCTTTTCAGCGGCGGCCAGACGACCATGTCGTCGCAGACCATAAGCTATACCCAATTCCTCAAGAACGTTGACCAGGGCGAGGTTTCCTCGGTGACACTGGACGGGGAGAAGGCGCTTATCCGGGCCAATGACGGCACGACCTATACCACGATCGTCCCGCAGGGCGTGGACCTGACCGATCGGCTGGTCGACAAGAACGTGGATGTCACCGCCAAACCGCAGGAAACCAGCGGCCTGCTGTCCTATGTCGGCACGCTTCTGCCCTTCATCATCCTGATCGGCATCTGGATCTTCCTGATGAACCGCATGCAGGGCGGCGGTAAGGGCGGGGCGATGGGCTTCGGCAAGTCCAAGGCGAAGCTGTTGACCGAAAAGCAGGGCCGGGTCACGTTCGACGAGGTGGCCGGCATCGACGAGGCCAAGGAAGAGCTGGAGGAGATTGTCGAGTTTCTCCGCAACCCCCAGAAATTTTCGCGTCTCGGCGGCAAGATCCCGAAAGGCGCGCTGCTGGTGGGTCCGCCGGGCACTGGTAAGACGTTGCTGGCCCGCGCCATCGCCGGCGAGGCGGGCGTGCCTTTCTTCACCATCTCGGGCTCGGACTTCGTGGAAATGTTCGTGGGCGTCGGCGCGTCCCGGGTGCGCGACATGTTCGAGCAGGCGAAAAAGAACGCGCCCTGCATCGTCTTCATCGACGAGATCGACGCGGTCGGCCGGTCCCGCGGCGTCGGTTATGGCGGCGGCAACGACGAGCGCGAGCAGACGCTGAACCAGCTTCTGGTCGAGATGGACGGCTTCGAGGCGAACGAGGGCATCATCATCGTTGCCGCCACGAACCGGCCCGACGTGCTTGACCCCGCGCTGCTGCGCCCCGGTCGTTTCGACCGCCAGGTGCAGGTGCCAAACCCCGACATCAAGGGCCGCGAGAAGATCCTGGGCGTCCATGCCCGCAAGGTGCCGCTGGGTCCCAATGTTGACCTTCGGATCATCGCGCGCGGCTGCCCCGGCTTTTCCGGCGCCGACCTGGCCAACCTGGTGAACGAGGCCGCGCTGATGGCCGCGCGCATCGGGCGGCGCTTCGTCACGATGGAGGATTTCGAGAACGCCAAGGACAAGGTGATGATGGGCGCCGAGCGGCGCAGCATGGTCATGACCGAGGACGAGAAGAAGCTGACCGCCTATCACGAGGCGGGCCACGCAATCGTCGGGCTTAACGTGCCGCAGCACGACCCGATCCACAAGGCGACGATCATTCCGCGCGGCCGCGCCCTGGGCCTTGTGCTGAGCCTGCCCGAGCGCGACCAGCTTTCGGTGACCTACACCAAGTACAAGTCCAAGATCGCCATGGCGATGGGCGGCAAGGTGGCCGAGGAGCTTGTCTTCGGCAAGGAGAACGTGACATCGGGCGCGGCTTCGGACATTCAGCAGGTCTCGAAGATCGCCCGCGCGATGGTCACGCAGTTCGGCTTTTCCGAAAGCCTGGGCAATATCGACTATGCCAACGAGCAGCAGTCCTATCTCGGGACCTACAGCCAGGGTGGCAACATCTCGCCCGAGACGCAGGAGCGGATCGACGAGGAAGTGCGCAAGATCGTCGAGGAAGGCTATGAAACCGCCAAGCGCATCCTGACCGAGAAATCCGAAGAGCATCACCGACTGGCGCAGGCCCTGCTGGAATACGAAACGCTCACCGGCAACGAGATCACCAAGGCGATCGCCGGCGAGCCGCTGAATCGCGGCGATGACGAGGACACCCCGCCCGACAGCGGCAACGCCCCCTCCGTCACCGCGATTCCGAAAACGACGAAGCCGAAATCGAAGTCCGGCGACGGCGGGCTGGAGCCCGAGCCCAGCGCCTGACGGCGAGGATCAAACGTCAAATCAGAACGCCCCGCCCGGAAACGCGCGGGGCGTTTGTTGTTGCGGGGCTCTGCGGGATCGGCGACAAATCCCTTGCGGCAAGGCCATGCGCAGCGGGAGCGGGCATGATCCATTACTACGAACTGAACAAATCCGGTCACCTCTGTCTTTTCGAGAATGAGCAGGCGGCCCTTGCCGCGCTGGACAAGGTGGTGTGGATCGACATGCTTGGTCCCACTGACGCCGAGGAAGAGCACCTTGAAGCCACCCTCGGGCTCGACATTCCCACCCGCGAGGACATGGAAGAGATCGAGGCCTCCTCCCGGCTTTATCAGGAAAACGGCGCGACCTTCATGACCGCCAGCGTCCTTTCCCATTCCAGTGCCCGACCGGACGTGCCCGAGATGCAGGCGGTGACCTTCGTTCTGGCCGCGCATCGCCTGCTGACCGTCCGCTATCATGAGCCGCGTCCGTTTCAGACATTCGTGGACCGGGCCGAACGGGCCGATATCGACGGCACCAACGGCGAGGCAGTGGCCGTCAGCCTGGTCGAGGCGATCGTGGACCGGCTGGCCGACATCCTGGAGGGCGCGGCGCGTACGCTGGACGACATCGCAAAGAGCATCTTCGTGCCCGGCGGCCGAAAGCCGGGGCAGGGCAGCGACCTGGCGCGCGTTCTAGAACGCATCGGCCTGGCCGAGGACGCCAACGCCAAGATCCGCGCCAGCCTGGCCAGTTTCGACCGGCTGGCCAGTTTCCTGATGCAGATGTCTGAGACCGGCAAATCTGTGCGCAACCGTCGCGAGCGGCTCAAGACCCTGTCGCGCGACCTGCGTTCCCTGTCCGATTACGCGACCGGGCAGAGCCAGAAGATCACCTTCCTGCTGGATGCCACCCTCGGCATGATCAATATTGAGCAGAACGCCATCATCAAGATATTCTCGGTGGTGGCTGTGGTGTTTCTGCCGCCGACGCTGATCGCGTCTATCTACGGGATGAACTTCCACCTGATGCCGGAACTGTCCTGGCCGTTCGGCTACCCTTTCGCGCTGGGGCTGATGATTCTGTCGGCGATCCTGCCCTATCTGTTTTTCAAACGCCGCGGCTGGCTATAGGCCGCAATATTCTGACGGAGCAAGAGATGGCCGGGCTCAAAGCCACCCCCTTCACGGCGACGATCACCTGGCTGGGCCGGGTGCCCGACCGCAAGGCTGATCTTGCCGCCGAACCGGTGCAACAGGTTCAGGCCGGTTTCGAGGGGTTCAAGGGGGAGGATCACGGCGGCCTCACCCGCCCCTCCTGCTCGCGGGTGAAAGCGCTTTACGAGGTGGGCACAAGGATCCGAAACACCCGCCAGCTTTCCATCCTGTCCGTTGAGGAGCTTGCGGAAATCGCCGCCGCGATGGGCGTGCGGGCGTTGGACCCGGCTTGGCTGGGAGCGTCGATGGTGATCGAGGGAATCCCGAATTTCACACGCATCCCGCCATCCTCCCGCCTGCAATCGCAATCCGGCACGACGCTGACGGTGGACTTGGAGAATGGCCCCTGTGTGCTGCCCGCCAAGGTGATCGAGGAGCATATTCCAGGCGCCGGCCGGACCTTCAAGCCGTCTGCAACCGGTTTGCGCGGCGTTACAGCCTGGGTGGAACGCGAAGGCCCGCTTCGAATCGGCGACGGCCTGACGCTGCATGTGCCCGACCAGCCGGCGTGGCCGCATCTCCAGGCCGCGCGAAACGGCTGAGCCGCATACGCGCAGCGGTGTTCCGATCCGAAACGCGCCGCGACGATTCCGGGGCCGGAAAGGTCGCAATCGCTCCTGTTCCACGGTCGCGCAGCCGATATAGCCGGGACAAGGCCGCGGGCGTTTTGCACCGTTGAAAGGGAGGGTTCCATGGCACACAAGACCGATATCGAGATTGCCCGCGAGGCAAAGAAAGAGCCGATTCAGGAGATTGGCGCGAAGTTGGGCATCGCGTCCGACCACCTGCTGCCATATGGCCACGACAAGGCCAAGGTCAGCGAGGACTTCATCGCATCTCTCTCCGACCGGCCCGACGGCAAGCTGATCCTTGTCACTGCAATCAACCCGACCCCCGCGGGTGAGGGCAAGACCACCACCACCGTGGGCCTCGGCGACGGGCTGAACCGTATAGGCAAGAAGGCCGCGATCTGCATCCGCGAAGCTTCGCTCGGCCCCTGTTTCGGGATGAAGGGCGGTGCGGCGGGCGGCGGTTATGCCCAGGTCGTGCCGATGGAGGACATGAACCTTCACTTCACCGGCGATTTCCACGCCATCACCAGCGCCCACAATCTGCTGAGCGCTATGATCGACAACCATATCTACTGGGGCAACGAGTTGGGCATCGACGAGCGCCGCGTGATGTGGCGCCGGGTGATGGACATGAACGACCGCGCGCTGCGCGACATCGTCACCTCGCTCGGTGGCGTTGCCAACGGATTTCCGCGCCAGACCGGCTTCGACATCACCGTCGCCTCCGAGGTGATGGCGATCCTGTGCCTGGCGAAGGACCTGGACGATCTGCAAGAGCGGCTGGGCGCGATCATTGTCGCCTACACCCGCGACCGCGATCCGATATATTGCCGCGACATCAAGGCCGACGGTGCGATGACGGTGTTGCTGAAGGACGCGATGCAGCCCAACCTGGTGCAGACGCTGGAAAACAACCCCGCTTTCGTTCATGGCGGACCCTTTGCCAACATCGCGCATGGCTGCAATTCGGTTGTGGCGACGCGGACGGCGTTGAAACTGGCCGATTACGTGGTGACCGAGGCCGGCTTCGGCGCCGACCTGGGGGCCGAGAAGTTCATGAACATCAAGTGCCGCAAGGCCGGGTTGGCCCCCTCGGCCGTGGTGGTCGTGGCCACGGTTCGCGCGATGAAGATGAATGGCGGCGTCGCGAAGGGCGATCTGGGCACCGAGAATGTCGAGGCCGTGGAAGCCGGCTGCGCCAACCTGGGCCGCCACATCGAGAACCTGAAAAGCTTTGGCGTGCCGGTCGTGGTGGCGATCAACCATTTCGTCACCGACACCGAGGCCGAGATCCAGGCGGTCAAGGACTACGTTGCCGGGCAGGGGTCCGAGGCGTTCCTCTGCCGGCACTGGGCCAAAGGCTCGGAAGGGATCGAGGAACTTGCCACCCGCGTGGCCGAGATCGCCGATGCCGACATGGCGAATTTCGCGCCGCTCTATTCCGACGAGATGGGCCTGTTCGCCAAGATCGAGACCATCGCCAAGCGCATCTACCGCGCCGACGAGGTTCTGGCCGATCAGAAGATCAGAAACCAGTTGAAGGAGTGGGAAGCCGCCGGATACGGCAATCTGCCGGTCTGCATGGCCAAGACGCAGTATTCCTTCACCACGGATCCCAATCGCCGCGGCGCGCCGGTGGGCCATTCGGTTCCTGTGCGCGAGGTTCGGTTGTCGGCCGGTGCCGGGTTCGTCGTGGTGATCTGTGGAGAGATCATGACCATGCCCGGCCTTCCGCGCACGCCGTCGGCCGAGGTGATCGGGCTGAACGAGCAAGGCCAGATCGAGGGGCTGTTCTAGATGCCGAAAACCGCTATGACCCGGGCGACGGAACCACGAGGGGAGCAGCCCATGAGCGCAGAGATCATAGACGGGAAGGCCTTCGCCGCGCAGGTGCGCGGCAAGGTCGCCGGTGAAGTGGCGAAGATGAAACAGGCGCATGGTCTGACTCCCGGTCTGGCGGTGGTGCTGGTGGGCGAGGATCCGGCCAGCCAGGTCTATGTCCGCAACAAGGGCAAGCAGACCGCCGAGGCCGGCATGGCATCGTTCGAGCACAAGCTGCCTGCCGAGACCCCTCAGGACGAGCTTCTGGCCCTTCTCGACCGGCTCAACGCCGATCCGGAGGTGCACGGGATTCTCGTCCAGCTTCCGTTGCCGGGCCATATCGACGAGTCGCTGGTGATCAATCGGATCGACCCGG
>JBAVQZ010000477.1:0-1828 GCA_049694515.1 Paracoccaceae bacterium
CCTCGGGAGAGCGGGCCGGGCCGCGCGCCGCTGCCGCCGGGATAATCAGCATCGCCACGATCAGCAGAGCGCCGACCACCTTGATCGCCACCGCGACCACCAGCGCCAGAGAGAGCGTCAGCACCAGCCGCTCGCGCCCCGGGTCGATGCCCGAAGCGACGGCCAGTTCCTCGTTCAGCGTGGCGGTCAGAAGCGCCGACCAGCGCCAGCCCAGCAGCGCCAGAACCGCCAGCACGCCGCCCCAGATGAAGCCCAGGTCACCCCGGCTGACAGCAAGTATGTCGCCAAACAGATAGGCGGTCAGATCCACCCGCACCCCGTGCAGGAAGGACACGCCGACCAGGCCGAAGGCCAGCGCGGCATGGGCCAGCACGCCCAGGGTCGTGTCCATCGCCAGCCCGCGGCCCGTCAGCGCGCTGACAGACAGCGCCATCACCAACGCCACGGCCAGCGTGCCGATGAAGATATTGGCCGAAAACGCCAGCGCCAGCGCCACGCCCAGAATGGCGGCATGGCTTGTCGCCTCGCCGAAATAGGCCATGCGCCGCCACACCACGAAACAGCCCAGCGGCCCCGCCGCAAGCGCCACGCCAAGACCCGCAAGCGCCGCGCGGACCAGGAAATCATCCAGCATGTGACCGCTCCGCGTGGTCGTGGTCGTGATCGTGGTCGTGGTCGTGATCGTGGTCATGCGCGTGCTGATACAACGCAAAGGCCCCGCCGGTGCCAAGTCCGAACAAGGCCCTGTATTCCGGTGCGTTAGAGACGATCTTGGGCGTCCCCTCGCAGCAGATATGCCCATTGAGGCAGATCACCCGGTCCGAGGTGCTCATCACCACGTGCAGGTCGTGACTGACCATCAGGATGGCGCAGCCGGTGTCCTGCCGCACCTCCTCGATCAGCTTGTAGAATGCGGCTGTGCCGGGCTGGTCCAGCCCCTGCGTCGGTTCGTCCATGATCAGGATCTGCGGTTTTGCCAGAAGCGAACGGGCCAGAAGCACGCGCTGGAACTGCCCGCCCGACAACGTGTCCATCTGCTGTGTCTCGACCCCGGCGACGCCGACTTTTTCCAGCGCCGCGCGCGCCGCGGCGGGCGCGCGCCGCACCGGCAGCGACAGGAAGCGCCCGACGCTCATAGGCATCCGCCCGTCCAGCGCCAGCCGCTGCGGCATGTAGCCGATGACCAGCCCCTTTTGCCGCGTCACCCGTCCCGTGGTGGGCGGTGTGACCCCGAGAAGCGCGCGCAACAGCGTGGATTTGCCCGAGCCGTTGGGCCCCACAACGGTGACGATCTCGCCCGGCGCTATGGTGAAATCCACGTCGCGAAGAACCGGCCCGCCGCCATAGCTGACGGAAAGGTTTTCGGCACGGATCAGGCTCATTTCGCCTCCTGGCAGGAGGTGCAGAGCCCTGCGGCCTCGATGTTCAGTCGCTCTATGGAGAAGCCGACCCCGCGCGCGGCCGCCTCCATCGCGGCGGCCACTCGGGCGCCCGGCGCCTCGGCCACCTGCTGACAGCCGGTGCAAATGAAGAAGGCCGGCCTGTGCGCCTCTCCGGGGTGCATGCAGGCGGCGAAGGCGTTCAGGCGGCGGATGCGGTGCGCCAGCCCGTGGTCCACCAGAAACTCCAGCGCGCGATAGGCGACCGGCGGTTGCTTTGCGAACCCGTCCTCCGCCAGCCGCTCGAGCACGTCATAGGCGCCCATCGCCCGGTGCGATTCCAGCAGGATCTCCAGCGTGCGGCGGCGCACCGGCGTCAGGCGAAGGCCACCGGCCTTGGCCAGTGCGTCGGCCCGCGCCAAGACATCGCCCGAACAGGCCGCGTGGTC
>JBAVQZ010000478.1:0-4163 GCA_049694515.1 Paracoccaceae bacterium
GTGCGCGCCAGTGCCTCGCCCATGCGGTTCAGGGGCGGGTCGATCAGTCTGCGCATCGCGGCGTCCAGCATGGGCCTCTCCCTCCGCGCGCCTCAAGCCGGGGCGCGCGCCAGAACGTCCGAGATACTGTCCTCTATCAGGGCGAGGCAGTCGGAGGACGAAAAACGGTGATCCGCGCCCTTGACCAGCGTGAGGCGCACATCACCGCCGTCGATGTGATGCAGCAGCCGCACGGCCACCTCCTGCGACACGTCCTCGTCCTCGGTGCCCTGCAACAGGCGTACCGGGACCGAAAGGGCGAGGGGCGCGCGCAGCACCAGGTGGTTGCGGCCGTCCTCGATCAGCCGCGCCGTGATGACATAAGGCTCGTCGGAATACTCCGAGGGCAGCGCCACCCGGCCGATTTGCTCCATCTCGGCCCTTTGCGCCGTGGTGAAGCCCGCCCACATACTGTCTTCGGTGAAATCGGGCGCGGCGGCGATGCCCACCAGGCCGGCCAGTCGTTCGGGCATGGCGCGCGCCGCCAAAAGCGCGATCCACCCGCCCATGGAAGAACCGACCAAAATCTGCGGCCCCTCGGTCAGCGCGGTGATCGCCGCCATGGCGTCGGTCGCCCAGTCACCTATGCATCCATCCGTAAACGCGCCCGAGGATTGGCCGTGGCCGGAATAGTCCAGCCGCAGGAAGGCGCGCCCTTGGGACTGCGCCCAGCTTTCCAGATGCACCGCCTTGGTGCCCTCCATGTCGGACTTGAAGCCGCCCAGGAACACCACGCCTGGCGCGGCCCCGGCGCTGCGATGATAGGCGATGCGCCGCCCCTGCGGCGTATCGAGATAGGATGGCTCTGCCATGTGCGCCTCCATGCTGGTCTCCGGGCAAACTGACCCGCGCGGCCGCGCGCCGCAAGAGGCGCCGTCGAGAATGCTTGCCGTGTCACGGGATTGGGATTATTCCGCAAATATGAAAGGACCTCGCTACACCGACCTCGCCTTGAGTCTCTCTGCCTCGGTGCCCTTCGTCGGCCCCGAGACCCAGGAAAGAGCGCGCGGCCGCCCGTTCCGTGCCCGGCTCGGCGCGAACGAGAACCTGTTCGGCCCGTCGCCGAAGGCGCTCCTGGCGATGTCGGCCGCCGCGGCCGAGATATGGAAATACGGCGACGCGCAAAGCTTCGATCTGCGCGAGGCGCTGGCCGACCGGCTGGGCGTCGGCATGGACAACGTCATGGTCGGCGGTGGTATCGACGGGCTGTTGGGCACGCTGGTGCGCCTGACCGTCGCGCCGGGCGATCCGGTGGTCACGTCCAACGGCGCCTATCCCACATTCAACTACCATGTCGCGGGTTTCGGCGGGGTGCTGCACAAGGTGCCCTACAGCGGCGATTTCGAGGATCCGGAGGCGCTGATCGGCAAGGCGGCGGAAACCGGCGCCAAGCTGATCTATATCGCCAACCCCGACAACCCGATGGGCACATCGCATGACGCCGGGCGCCTTGCCGCGATGATCGAGGCGGTACCCGACGGCAGCCTGCTGATTCTCGACGAGGCCTATCTGGAATTCGCGCCCGACGGCATCGCCCCGCCGATCGACGTGGACGACCCCCGCGTGATCCGGATGCGCACCTTTTCCAAGGCCTACGGGCTGGCCGGCGCACGCGTCGGCTATGCCGTCGGCGCCGCGCCTCTGATCGACGCCTTCAACAAGGTGCGTGACCATTTCGGCATGGCCCGAACCAGCCAGGTCGGCGCGCTGGCGGCGCTGCGAGATGAGCAATGGCTGGCAGAGGTGCATGCGAAGGTCGCCGCGGCGCGGGACCGTCTGGTCGGAATCGGCGCCGATAACGGGCTTGCCGCGATCCCGTCGGCAACCAATTTCGTGGCGCTCGACTGCGGCGCTGACGGCGATTTCGCGCGCCGTGTGCTTTCCGAACTGATCGCGCGGGATGTGTTCGTGCGGATGCCCGGCGTCGCGCCGCTGGACCGCTGCATTCGCGTCTCCGTGGGTCCCGAGGATCAACTGGCGGTTTTTGCCGAGGCGCTTCCCGCCGCGCTCGACGCCGCGCGCGGCTGAGGCACGAACGGCCCGCTCCATTGCCTTCGCCACAGATGCCGGACACGGTCACGGCGCTTTCGCGGATTTCGGCGGGCGTGACGAGCGGCAGCAAAGACAGGGCGACTTTTATGCATTATCCTGTGCACACCGGACGAGAGGTGCGCATCATGGAACCGAACCAGGCACAGGCGCAGTACTGGACCTCAAGCGCGGGTCTGAAATGGATCGAACACGAGCGGGCGCTCGATACCGCCATGGTCGGCATGCTGGAGACCATGCTCGATGCGGCGTCCATCGCCGAGAGCGACCGCGTGATCGACATCGGGTGCGGGACGGGCGCGAGCACGCTTGCCGCCGCGTCGAAAGCACCCCTCGGCAAGGTTCTTGGCATCGACATCTCCGCGGCGCTGCTGGCGCGCGCCAGGCAACGAGCGGACTCTGCCGGGGTGCCGAATGCCTCCTTCCTCCTGGCCGACGCGCAGACACAGCGCTTTTCCGGGGGCGGGTTCGATGTCCTCATCTCCCGCATCGGAATGAGCTTCTTTTCGGACTCGGTGGCCGCGTTCCGGAATCTCGCGCACGCACTCCGAAGCAAGGGAGGAATGGCCTTCGTATGCTGGGCCGGGGTGGACAGAAACCCGTGGTTTTCAATCCCGAAACGCGCCGCGGAGCAGCGACTCGGGCCGCAATCGGAAGGGGATCCGCACGCTCCCGGGCCGACCGCTTTCAGGGACCGCGACCGGGTTGCCAACCTCATGGCCGAGGCCGGCCTTGCCGACATCACCGCGCAGGCGGTCGAGATCGAGCTGACACCACCCGGCGGCGCGGAGGGGGCCGCTCGCATTGCCAGCAGGGTCGGCCCCGCAGCGCGCATAATGAAGGCTCACCAAGGGGATAAGAGCGATGCGGCGGCAATCGAAGATGCCGTGCGGCGGGCTTTCGCTCAGTTCGAAAACGGCGACGATGTTCGCGTTCCCGCGGTCGTGAACCTGTTCACCTGCGCCACCTGACGCGATCGGAGGCGTCTCCGGCGTCCGCGCGATCATTCCGCAAGGGGCCGCGCTCATCCGCCCTGTCGGGCCTCTTCGCTGCCAATCGCGCGATGAACGCCCGGAAGGGAGTGAAGAGCGCGCCGCCTCACCCCGCTGCGATCACCTTCGCAGCCGCGTCCACCGCGCCGCGCCCGTGCGGGATGTCCAGCGCCTGCAGCCCGGCCTCGATCGCGGCAAGGACGCCCAGGATCATATGCGCGTTGACGTGGCCCATGTGACCAATGCGGAAGAAGCCGTGCCATGCCGGATCGCCGGGCGGGGCCATGCCAAGCCCGATACCCAGGGTGACCCCGGTGTTTTCGGTCAGCCAGTCGCGCAGCGCGGTGCCGTTGGGCGCACCGAGGCGCACGGCGGTGACCGAATGGGCGCGCACCGCGCGCTCGGCGATGTTCAATTCCATCGGGCCGTCCGCTCCCCAGACCTCCATCGACGCCCAGACCGCGCCGGCCAGCCGGGCGTGGCGCGCCCAGGCGGCCTCGACCCCTTCCTCGTGCACCAGCATGGTCAACGCCTCGCGCAGCGCGAAAAGGTGGTGCGTGGGCGCGGTGCCGCCGAAATACTGATAAAACTCTTGCGGATGCGCGCGCGGGGCCCAGTCCCAGTACTGGCTGACCAGATCGGCCCGCGCCTGTGCCGTCTCGGCCTTGTCGTTGAAAAAGACGAAGCCAAGCCCCGGCGGCGTCATCAGCCCCTTCTGGCTGCCGGTCACCATCACGTCGACGCCCCATCCGTCCATTTCGAACCGCTCGCAGCCCAGCGAGGCGATGCAATCCACCATCAGCAGCGCCGGGTGCCCGGCCGCGTCGATTGCCGCACGGATCGCCGGCATGTCGTTCCGCACGCTGGTCGAGGTGTCCACATGCACCGTCATCACGGCGCGGATCTCGTGATCGGTGTCGGCACGCAACCGCGCCTGGATCTGTTCCGCATCCACCGGCGCGCGCTTGCCGAATTCCAGGATTTCCACCTCGACGCCCATCCGCCGCGCCATCTCGGCCCAGCCGTGGCCGAAACGCCCCGTCGCGAGCACCAGCACCCGGTCGCCGCGCGCGCAAGTGTTGG
>JBAVQZ010000479.1:0-1567 GCA_049694515.1 Paracoccaceae bacterium
CTCTTCCATAGAGTACGCGTTCGGGCCCGTTCGATAGACCTAGGCTGGATTCGACAAGCGTCAACCGCAGCCTCGAATCGCTCCGGCACGTGAAGCGGATCTGCCCACGGGGCCGACCGGAAAGCGATCCGCGATGACGGACTCGTCTATTCGATTGGCAAGGCAGCCAAGCTCGGCCGGGTCTCGAGCACGACAATCCGATACGACGAGGAAATCGGACTGATCCCCGCGGCGCGGCGGAACATGGCCGGGGACCGGCACCGCTGACGGGCCGAAGTCGATCGCCTGGGGTTCATCCGCCGGTGCCGCGATTTCGGTTTCTGGATAGGCCATATCCGGGTGCTGTGCATCTTGTCCGCCAACCCCGATGAGAACTGCACCGTGATACACACGGTTGCGGCGAAGCGCCTGCAATTGGATCTCGACCCGATCTTTCCATCATTTCCTGGCTATTTCAGGCGGAAGTTCCTTCCGGCGCCGCTCCATTCCGGGATGGATACAATCGACCACCAGACCGGGAGCATCATGCGCGGGCACCACGTTCGGGGATGTCGGTATTCCCCTGCTGGCCTTGTGGGGCATGACTCTGTGGACAGGCAGCCGCATGCGGGTCGTGCTGTCGAGACTCGAACCGATTGGTCTTTTATCGTGATGGGGATGCGAGATGGGAAAAAGTTCACACGACGACCACCGGCAGATGGAGCCATGGCCCCGACATGCCTGTCCTGCCATTGCCAGGCACCGGCATTTCGCCGCTTGCACGATGCATCCTGATCCCGCTTCTGGCGCCGTGGTTCCTGGGACGGCTGCACGAGCCCGCGAAAGTTGAACCGGGCACCGGGCGCGAATGTCTTTGCGGCGCTCTTGACCTTCCATTTGCTGGAAGCCCCACCTTACACCTTGAGCGGAGCGGAAAAGGCTGGAGACGATCATGGACCACAATCATCACGCTCACCGGGACATCCCCGATGGGGCCGAGACCGCAACCGATCCGGTTTGCGGGATGACGGTGGAGGTGACGCCCGACGCCCGGCACGAAGATTTCGGCGGCGAGACTTTCTATTTCTGCTCGGACGGCTGTCAGCAGAAATTCCATGCCGACCCGTATTTCTATGCCTCTGGAAATGCTGCGGAACGGGGCGACATTGCTCCGGCTGGCACGCAATATACCTGCCCGATGCACCCCGAGATCGTGCGCGACGCCCCCGGCTCCTGCCCGATCTGCGGCATGGCGCTGGAGCCGATGGTGGCCACTGGCGACGAGCCCAATGAGGAACTGACCGATTTCACCCGCCGCCTGTGGATCAGCGCGGCGGCCGCGGTGCCGCTGATCGTGCTGACCATGGGCGGCATGGTGGGTCTGCCCGTGCGCGACTGGATCGGGCACCAGCTCGCGTCCTATGTCGAATTCGTGCTGGCCACGCCCATCGTTCTGTGGGCGGCGCAGCCGTTCTTCATGCGCGGCTGGCATTCGATCGTGAACCGCTCGCCCAACATGTGGACGCTGATCTCGCTCGGCGTCGGCGCGGCCTATATCTTCTCGCTTTTCGCCACTTTCCTGCCCGGC